>CAYRFY010000227.1:0-11301 GCA_964423635.1 uncultured Armatimonadia bacterium
TCGTTGGCCGTGCCGTTCACCCCTCGCCTGAGCAGTCGTATCGCGAAGGAGAGGCAAGGCGGGTCCCGCCGTTCGGGACCCGCAGGGAGGGGCGCCGTTTGCCGTTGGCCGGGCACCTTCCAGGCCTTTGGCAACACACTCCGGAGAACCACCGTGCCCGCGGGGCTCCAGGCCCGCAGCCGTTAGCCGTCGTCGTTGGCCGTGCCGTTCACCCCTCGCCTGAGCAGTCGTATCGCGAAGGAGAGGCAAGGCGGGTCCCGCCGTTCGGGACCCGCAGGGAGGGGCGCCGTTTGCCGTTGGCCGGGCACCTTCCAGGCCTTTGGCAACACACTCCGGAGAACCACCGTGCCCGCGGGGCTCCAGGCCCGCAGCCGTTAGCCGTCGTCGTTGGCCGTGCCGTTCACCCCTCGCCTGAGCAGTCGTATCGCGAAGGAGAGGCGACGGGGGTGAGGCCTCATCAGTGCCGTCGCCCGTGCCTCTCTGCCCGTACCTCTACCGGCCTTGCACCTTCCCTACCACACGGTGCACCGCCGCCGCGATGCGATCCTCCACGTCCCCGGCCCAGCGCCAGGCCGGGCGGCCGTACTCGTCCAGGTGGGGGCCGCCCTCGTAGCCGCCCTCCTCCCACACCCGCCGCGAGGGGATGTAGGCGGCCATGTCATTGACATACCCGCAGACCCACGTGCCGGACCCGAACTCCCGCTTGAACCGCAAGGAGTAATCCACCACGGCCTCGCCGCCCAGGCCGATGAACAGGAGCTCTTGCCCGACCCGCCAGGCCTGCACCGGGTAGGGGTACGATGTCGGGAACTGCACCCCCTCGTCGATCATCTTCAGCATCCTATTGGCCCAGCGGGCGTGCAGTTCACTTGACCCATTGGCCACGGGCAGCAGGGTCTCCCGAGTCACCAGCTCATCGTAGGCAAGATCGATCCACTCCAGGTCTGCCGCGAGGCCCACCGAGACGGGCTTCATCTCTCCGGCCAGGACATCTTGCACCGAATCGGCCAGCATCCGACCGTACTTGACGCACAGGTCAAGCTCCCGCCGAGGGATGGGATTGGCGTCCGCACCACAGGCGTTGAAGAACAGGGCCATCGTCCCCGGAAGCTCCTCCTCCAGGTTCACCTGGGCAAAGCCGGGGTAGTCGCCGCACCACATGGTCCCCACCAGCGTGGTGGGGTGGCAGGCGTAGCCGAACAGCGCCGCCCGCAGCGCGCCGTCTTCGCCCCTGATCGCCAGCACGGGAACGTAGTGGTCCACGGCGCCACGCAGAGGCTTGCCCTCGGCCAGCAGCCGCGGCACCTCTTCCTCGGTGTTCTCGCGACGGTTGACGGCGAAGGTGCACTTGCCCTCGCCCATGTACAGCTCGGAGGGCTGCAGATTGTCCAGCGCCTCCCCCACTGCCTCCACGATTTGCTCTGACATCCAGTCGGAGTATTCGTCCACCAGGCGGCGTTGCTCGTCATCCAGAGGATAGTAATCGACCAGGTCGTCCTTGAGGATCGGGCCGCAGTGGTTGTGCGAGAACGTCAGCATGAAACGCGACGCCTCGAGCCCGCAGGACTCCTTGATCCGGGAGTACAACGCGTCGTAGACGGTGCGGGACATGCCCATATGGTCGGTGGTGGCCATGACCACCCGCCCGCCCTCGGCGTCCTGCAGGGCGAGGACCTTGACCCACAGGTCATGGATCTTGCCTTCCGGGGCGCGCTTCATACCGTATCCGGCCAGCCAGACCCCGGTCTGGGGAGTGATCACACGTTTCGCAATGCCGACTTGCCAAGTCATCTCAGCACACCTCGCGGGAGCGGTTGTTACGGCGAGCAGGGCGGCAAGCGTGGCCCAGAAGCAGGGAACGCGGTACATAAGGCAGGACCTCCGAGAGACAGTTGGCCCAGAACAGCCGGAGACCTGCCGTCACCGGCGCCCGACAGGTCCGTGGCTTCGGCGACGGTTGCGCGCCGGAGGGTAGGGGCCGTCTGCCGTGCACCCCTCCCCGCCGTCCGCGCCGCCGGCTGACGGAGTGAGGGAGAGGCGAAGGGGGTGATGCGCCATCAGTGCGGTTACCCGCCGCGGCTGTTCCCCTACTCGAAGTACCGCACCATCTGCACGTTCCGCACCTCGAGCCAGACATCATCCACGGAGGTGTTCAGCCCGACCAGCAGGTGCAAGATGGCGTCGGTGTCCAGCTTCCCGTTCGGGTCCGGCGGCGAGAAGCTGCCCCAGGACATGTTGCGGAACAGGTATGCCTGCTTCCGCCACTCCCCGCTGCCGGCGAAGGCGTCGGTGAGGTAGTTCGAGCCGGGACTCTCCGTGACCTGAATGCGGGGAGTGACCTTCGCCGGGTCCGGTCCGCAGCGGTACTCGAAGCTGATCCCATCGTAGGCCGAGAAGTCCGCCGGTGGGTCGAAGTCCACCCTCGGGTAGCACCAGCGATCTCCCTGGGCGGTGAAGCGCACGTTGAACCTCACGCCGCCTTCGGCTCCGGCGACCGTCTCCATCGTGCCATTGCCAGAGACATTGGTCTGCCATTTCGCAGGGTCCTCGAGGCCGAGGTCCAGCGCGCGGGTGGGCTCGATGCGGCTGACGTCGAAGCGGAAACCCGACACGCAGGGCATCGTCTCAGTGTCCTCGAAGGTAGGTATCGACCGCACCCTCACCGCCTCACCGTGCGCGGGCCCGGGGGTGATCCTGACGGTCTGCACCATCCGCCCCATCGGCTCGAGGGTCGCTTCGAAGGCCGCGGGTTCGCAGGACCAGCCGGCGGGAACCTCCAGGCGCACCGAACCCCGGGCGGGCTTGGCTTCACTGAAGTTGTAGACCTCAACATTGTAGTCGAACGCCGCGCTGCCCACGAGGTAGCAGTCGGCCCCCTTGTCCAACTCGGCCACCTGAGCCTGGCCACGCACCACCACCGGGCTGGGCACGTTTGTGGGCAGTTTGCCTTCCGGCCGGGCAGCGCCCGTCAGGCGCGAGTTCACCTCGGCAGGCAGGCCGGCGATGTAGACCGGCGCGGCACCCAACTCAAGCGTGTACTTGCCGTCCCGGGCCTCCATCTGGCGACGCCGCCCGATCTCATCGGCGAGCACGAAGCTGTCGATACCCAGGTCCAGCTCCACTTCGGTCCCCTCGGAGGCCCAGGCCACCAGCACGACGCCGTCTCCACTGTCGAAGGCCTCGATGGTCGCGCCCTCATCACCGGTGTCATACCTGCCCAGATAGCGGGCCTCGCCCAGGAGGTCCAGGGCGGCGGCGATGGCGATGAAACCCGGCCGTGGGGACAGGTCCTTGCGCAGGGAGCCGAACTGTACGCCGTTCTCCAGGTACCAGGGGTAGACGAAGAAGAAGTGGCGGTCCACACCGGCCGCCAGAGAGGCCGCGAAGGACTTGGGCACGAACTCGGCCTGCAGACGCTCCAGGTCGGCGCTCAGCTCACCCTCGGGCTCGTCGGCGACCAGACGGATGCCCGCCTCGGTCAACCACACCGGGCGGTCGGCGCAGTCGTAGCGCTCCAGCAGCTCCAGATAGGGCCCCAGGACGCCGGCGTACGCGCCGGGGGAGGCGTAGATGTGCCAGTTGAAGATGTCGAAGTAATCGGCGAGCCCGGCCTCGAAGAGGTGCTCGTCGAAGGCGCAGTAGCCACGGCAGAAAGACCCCTGCAGGACGGGTAGATCGGGGTCTCCCGCCTTGAAGCCGAGATAGGCGGCCTTCTGCAGCCCGGCGAAGGTGTCGCCCAGGTCGGGCCAGAAGCCGATGTCCGGCTCGTTCCAGACCTCCCAGGCTTCCACACTGCCCTTGTAGCGTTCCGCCACCCGCCTGGCGAAGCGGTACACGTCCCGCAGGTCTTCCGGGTTCCTGGAACCCTCCTTGCCCGGACGGGTCCAGCCCGGAGAGTCGTGCCAGATCTGGTAGACGCGGACCCCCTGAGCGCTGTAGGCCTCGGCGACGGCGTCGTATTGCTGCCAGTTCACCTCACCGGCCGTGGGTTCGGTGCCACCCCAGGAGAACCGCTCGCGGACCCACCCCATCCCCACAGTTCGCAGCATCTTGGCCAGGTCCTCGAACTGCGTCTGCGGCGAGAGCCAGGCCGTGGCACCATCCACATTGAGCCGCGTCGACGGCGGCGCTGTGGCCGAATGGTCCGTTACTACACCGAACGCCAGGGCGCGGGACAGCTCGCCGGCGATGCAGGTCAGTTCATAGTACCCGTGGGCCAATCCCCCCAGGTCCACGGCCGTTCCCTCCGGTCCGGCGGCCACTCGGCCGACAGCCACCTGCTTCTCGTCGTAGTCGCGAAGCGACCAGTCGCACTCAGCGGCCGGCTCGGCCGTGACCGTCACCTTCACCGCGCCGTCCACCGGATACAGGTTCCCGGGCCGGTCGCTGCTGAGGCTCAGCGTGGCCTCCTGCGCCGGGGCAATGGTGGCCATGGACAGGCCCCCTATCCCTATGATGACCGCGAGAATGTTTCGCATGGGCAACTCCTCACTCGGCTCAACGCCGGACTGTGCAGGTCTCACGACCGGCATCCGCAGCCGTTCATTTGGACGTGGACAGGCTGGAGACCTCCATGCCGAGAGGCGGAGCAGGGCCGGCACCCGAGGCCGTCCGGCCAGAGCGAACAGGCCAAGACGAGCTTTGCGGCTGATTTCACCAGCACGGAGGTCTGGCCGGGGAGGGACGACGCGGTGGCAATATCGCGCGGCAAACGCCCTTGCTGCGGCGGGGCGGTTCCCGGAGCGGCCAGGAGTGAGGTGGGGATCTCAGCGCGCTGCGGCTCTCCCCTACCCCGCCCGGGGCGTCCGGAAGTCGACCGCGGCCCAACGGCGAGGCAGGCCCCGCCCAGAACCGCGCTTTCGGGGGTCTACGCCGGCAGCGGCTCTACCAGCTTCAACACGGGAACCGCCGAGGGCCTCACCAGCGGATCGCGCGCGTCCACGGCCCTGCGCACCAGCGGGTACAGCACCTTGCGCTCGGCCGCCGTGTAATCGTGGCTCTCGCCGTACCAACGCAAGAGCCACAGGGCGCCGCGCTGATACTCCTGCTCGGGGCGCTTGAGACTGCCGACGATGGCGGGCATGGCCTGTGACAGACCGACGGAGAAGGCTTTCAGAGCGTTGGCCAGTGCGCGTGAGATCCCCAGCGTCTCGCCGCCCTTGACCAGGGCCTCCGACACCCCGGCGTCGTCACGCAGGCATCTCAGTGCGTCCTCCACATACCAGCTATCCCACGGCATGGCCCTGCGCGCAAGCCAGTCCACCAGGGTGGCGAGGGCAAGCGATGTGCCCGTCCAGCTCAGCCGGAAGATGGTGTAGTGGGGGCTGCCGTTGGCCGTCGTCGCGAACAGCGCCGCGTTCAGCCGCGAGGCCTCCGCTGTCAGCTCTTCATCCGAGGTCTCCACAAGCTGTATGCGGACGGGCAGCGACCCGGGGGCGTCCTGCTCTGCCTCCGCAGGCACGCCTGAGGCGACGTAGCCCGCCCGCACGTCCAGCTCACCCGGCACGAGAGGATAGCAGTAGTGGTTGAGGTACACCGGCACGGCCAGGTACGATCCCGGCCGGATCGAGAGCATCCTGGGCGTCACCTTGCCACGGATCGGCATGCCGGCGGCTGCCAAAGGCCGGCCCTTGGTGTCGATGGCGCTCAGCCTGACGGCCACCACGCCCCACGGCTTGGGGTACTGAGCCACCTCGATAGGCTCATCCGTGCGGTTGCTCAGCACGGCCGTCATCTCCACCGGCTTGCCCAGGGCGTAGGTGGGCTGCTGGGCGCGCAGCTCTACGCTCACCTCAGGTGCGGCCAGGGCGGCCCCGGCCACAGTCATAAGTGCGATGCCGGTCGCGATGAGTCTCATTGGGTACCGTACTCTCCTCGTCATCAATGCGCGGGGCTCGCCCGCGGGGGGCTCCGTGGCGACCAACGGTCGGCACCGGTGACCACCTACTGCAAGTGCTCCAGCAGGGCCGCCGTCTGCCTCACACCCTCCAGCATCAGCCAGCGCGAGCCCCAGTGCTCCACGGTGGCCACGCCCTCGTACCCGTCGGCCAGCAGCGTCTCGAACACTTCCTTGTAGGTGGCGTCCGTCTGCCCCACGGTGTCGATGTTCTTGTACCTGTTGGGTTTGACATGCACGTGCTTGATGCGTTCCCGCACCAGCGGGTAGCCCTCGCGCAGCGGGTGCTCTCCCACCGCGGCGGCGTTGTTGCAGTCCCAGGCTACCATGAGGTTGTCATTGGGCGCGATGGCCTCGATGATCCGGGCGATCTCGGCGCAGGAACCGGAACATGTGGCGTTCTCGCACTCGAAGCAGAAGTACACGTCCTGCTCGATGGCCCGGCGGGCGATGGGCTCCAGGCGCGAGGCGATGTCGGCGAGAAGCTCGTCCAGTTTCGGACGTGGCATGGCTTTCCGGCTCGGGGTCCAGAAGGCGAAGCCGCGGATGATCTTGGTCTCGAAGAGGTGGGCCAGCTCACACATGCGGTCAAACCACTCGATGTGGGTGGCCAACTCCTCCTCATCATACAGCGTGCACTTGCCCACCGGAGAGCCGATAACGGCCACCCGGGCCTCATAGCGGGCGAGGACCTCCTGCATCCGCTCCACATCGGCATCGGTGCAGTTCTGCACATTGCGGCCCCAGATCCCGCCGCGCAGCTCGATACAGGCGGCGCCGGCGCGTCCCGCAAGGTCGATCTGCTCCTCGAAGTCCGCGGCAATCTCGTCGGCAAAGACGCTGACCTCAATCATCACAACACCTCCGGGGCCGCACGCGGACGCTGAAGGGTGCGGCGATAGTGGATCGCGTTTGACGTCGGTCCCGGCCACCGGGCTACGGCGCCACCCGAGGCGGTCAGACCCCGTGCACATTGGCGCCCGCGGCGCGCAGATCGTCCATCAGCATGGCTGTGTCCAGTTGCCGCGGAGTTACCCGGTTGGCAACGCACAGCGCCGCCGCCGCTCCGGCGGCCTCCCCCATCGCCCGGCAGGTGGCCTCGATGCGGATGGCCGCCTGGGCCTCGAAAGTCGCCGAGATGCAGCGCCCGGCCACCAGGAGGTTGTCCACGCCCAAAGGCACCAGGCAGCGGTACGGAACCTCGTGGTACTCCCCCGGCGGGAGCTTCTCCAAAGACACTCCCACCCCGGACGGATTGTGGATGTCTATGGGGTAGCAGGACTTGGCGATGCCGTCCTCGAACTTGCGGGCCAGGCGGAAATCCTCGGCCGAGAGCACATACTCGCCCACGATGCGCCGACTCTCCCGCACCCCCACCATCGGAGCGGTGAAGGCCAGGTATGCATTGTCGAATCCCGCCAGGTAGCGATGACAGAACTCCATGATCTTGGGGATCGTCCGCCGCCCCTGCACCTGCACCCTCGTGAGGTCCTCGGCGGTGGCGCCGTTGACGTGCGTCACCCGCGGACAGTTGAAGGCCAATTCGCCCGGACGGCCGGGCACGGTGAAGAACTGGATGTACCCGCCCTCCTCCGCGGTGAACACGCCGTCCTCCTCGGCCTGCGCCATCAGGGCCGTCAGCGCGTTCTCCGGCACGCCGCGCGCGAAGCCGAGGCTGAAACGGGTCCGGTTACCTACAGGCTGGCCGCGGTCCTCGATGAACTGCGCCAGAGCTTCCAGGTCCACGCCACCCATCACGAAACGCAGACTGGCCGACTGGTTCAGCCCATCCTCCGGCCTGCCGCTCTCGAAGCCTACCCCGCTTAGCACGGCCACATCCGCGTCTCCGGTGCAGTCCACGACCTGAGCGCCGTTGATCTCCCTACGGCCGGACTTGTTGACCAGCTCGATACCGACGATGCCGCCGTCCTCCAGCAATGCCCCCGAGACGAAAGTGTGGTACAGCAGGTCACACCCGGCCTCCAGAGCCATGTCTTCCAGCACGTACTTGAGCAGCTCGAAGTTGAAGAAGATTCCCTCGTTGTCCCCGGGAAGGGCATTGCAGCGCTCGATGATCTCCTGGTTGAGGCCGTTCACCAGTTGCCGTCCGCCCGTGGAGAAGGCCATCATCGGCACCACGAGGGCGGCGGTCTGGCTGCCGCCGAGGAACCCAAACTGCTCGACGATAAGGGTCTTGGCCCCGCGGCGGGCGGCGGAGATCGCGGCCACCGAGCCCGCCGTGCCGCCACCACAAACGATCACATCATATCCCATGCGCTACACCTCGAGCATCTTCAAGTCCCCCGGGCGGCCACCACCGCCACAGGATACGCCGCCGGTGGGCTCCTGGCAAGGTCCTTGCCCGCGACCAGCGAAAGCGGGGACCCAGACGACCGGGCAGACTGCCAACGCGGAACGCAGCCGAGGCCGACGATGGAGGGCGCAACGAAAAGCCGGATGGCCGGGGCCAACGCAGGGGAAAGCCACGCACCACGGCCACGCCACCGACCGCGGCCACAGGGCCCGCGGGGCGAAGGGACGACCGGGCCTCTGGAGCCCCGGCCGAAAAGCCGGGCCTGCCGTGGAAATGTCATCCTGGAGCGTCTGCGTCACAAGTGCCGCTTGGGCGAAGGATCTCACTCTATCCCACGAGATTCTTCGAGCTGCTCCATCCGGAAGCGGACGCTCTCACAATGACATTCTCGGCGAAGGCGGGGGCCTCGGCCAGGCCTCTACGCCTCCGGCCTGCCGTCCTCGCCGAACCGACAGGTGGGCCGCCACCCCAATAGGTCCTCGGCGGCGGTGAGGTCCCAGCGGCGCCCCGGGTTGTCGCCCACAATGTGCACCACACAGAAGCCCGGCAGCGTCGCGGTGAGGCCCAGGGAGAAGGCCCTCGCGACGTCGTCAATATGCACCCGTGACCGGTGGTAGGGCCGCCGGTCGTCCGGGGCCAGCTCCGGGATATACACATTGCCCAGCCGCAGCACCGCGAAACCGCCGCGCTTGCGGGCCCCGAACATGCGACACAACTCCTCGCCGAAGCCCTTGGTGACCCCGTAGATCCCCCCGCCCAGATGGCGATGCTCTGAGGTCACCATCACATCGGGGCCGTAGGCGTCCACCGCCGACACACTGCCGGCGTACAAGAACCTCTCCACTCCGTGGTCGGCCGCGGCCCGCAGCAGATTGTGGGTGCCGATCACATGCACATTCAGACTGGCCTCATCGTACCGCAGGCTGTTTTCGCGCCCGAAGGCCGGCCCGTCAACGATGGCCAGATGGATCACCGCCTCCACGCCCGCCACGGCATCCCGCACCGCGGGAACGTCGAGGATATCCAGGCACAGGTCGGCGGGGTGCCCTGTAGGGCGTACGTCCACCCCGATCACCTCGTGCTCGGAGCGAAGAGTGGCAGAGACTCTCGATCCCACACGTCCCGCGGCACCGGTTACCAGCACGCGCATTGTCGGTTCTCCCTCATTGGCCGGGGCACAGCCCCGCAGCAAAAGACCCCCATCCCTGTTGCGGGCTGGGGGTCTCGAAGTTCAAGGTGGGGCCCGGGCGGACGCTCCGGGCTATGGGGTCCAACACGACGGCTTCCCGCTGCGCCAAGGGCCGGTCTCAAGCCTGAGGCCCGCTCCGGGGCGCTGAGGGTCTCGAGGTCCGGCCGACAAGCCGGTTCGGCCTTCAAGATGTCATCCTGGAGCGCCGGCGTCACACGTGCCGCTTGAGCGAAGGATCTCGCTAGATCCCAGGGGGTTCCTCGAGCTGCTTCCTCCGGGAGCGGACGCTTTCAGAATGACATTCCCAGGCGAATGCAGACTATCCGGCCGCGCTTCTATGACTTCGCACCAGGCTTGCGCCCGGCTCCGGCCTTCCCATCCTTCTTGCCGGCCTCGACCAGAGCATGTGTGAGCACATCGCGCATACTCTCCACGTAGGCGAACTCCACGTCGCGATGCACCTGCTTGGGCAGTGCGTCGTCATCCAGCACGTTCTTGGCGTTCTCCTTGGGGAGCATGACCTTCGTCACTCCCGCGCGATGGGCGGCAAGCACCTTCTCGCGCACCCCGCCGATGGGCAGGACACGGCCGTGCAGCGTGACCTCGCCGGTCATGGCCAGATTGCTGCGCACCGGGACGTCCTTGATGGCCGAGACCAGCGCCGTGCAGATGGCGATGCCTGCCGAGGGCCCTTCCTTGGGGATGGAGCCGGCGGGCACGTGCACGTGGATATCGTGGGTGCCGAAGTAATCGTCGGGCAGGGCGAGCTCGCCACTGAGCAGACGGGCGAAACCCAACGCGGCCTGGGCCGACTCTTTCATCACCTCGCCCAGGTGTCCGGTGAGCATCATCTCACCCTTGCCGGGGACCACCGAGACCTCGATATTGATGATGTCTCCGCCCTGGGGCGTGTAAGACAGTCCGGTGGCCACGCCGACCCGGTCCCGATCGTTGCGGCGGTCGTGGCGATGGGGCTCCGGCCCCAGCATTTCGGCCACGGTCTTGGGCTGCACCCTGACGGTCGGCTCCTCCCCGGAGGCCACCAGCCGCGCCGTCTTGCGGCACAGCGTTCCGATCTGTCGGTCCAGATCCCGCACGCCTGCCTCGTAGGTGTAGTGAACCGTGAGGTAGCGCAGACCGGCGGTGGTGAACTTGATGTGCTTGCCCGACACGCCGTTTTCGCGGCGCTGCTTGGGGACCAAGAAGCGCTTGGCGATCTGCAGCTTCTCGTCCTCCGTATACCCGGCGAAGTCGATGATCTCCATGCGGTCGCGCAGCGCGGGCGGGATCGGATCCAGCATGTTCCCGGTGGCGATGAACATGATCTTGGATAGGTCGAAGGCGACCTCCAGATAGTGGTCCCGGAAGGAGTCGTTTTGCTCCGGGTCAAGCACTTCCAGAAGGGCCGAGCTGGGATCGCCGCGGAAGTCGGTGCCGATCTTGTCGATCTCGTCGAGCAGGAACACCGGGTTATTGCCGCGGATCCTGCGCAGAGCCTGGATGATGCGGCCGGGCAGGGCGCCGACGTAGGTCCGTCGGTGCCCGCGGATCTCGGCCTCATCGTGGACGCCGCCCAGCGAGATGCGGATGAACTCGCGCCCCATGGCCCGGGCAATTGACCGCCCGATGGAGGTCTTCCCCACGCCGGGGGGCCCGACGAAGCACAGAATCGGTCCTCGAGTGTGGGTGACGAGCTGGCGCACGGCCAGGAACTCCAGCACGCGCTCTTTGACCTTCTGCAGTCCGTAGTGGTCGTGGTCCAGCACGCTCTGCGCCGCCGAGACATCCAGCTCGTCCAAAGTCTCGGTGGTCCAGGGCAGGTCCAGCAGCCAATCCAGGTACGTGCGGACCACGGACACCTCGGGAGAGGCGGCCGGCATCTGCTCCAGGCGCTCCAGCTCC
>CAYRFY010000228.1:0-11278 GCA_964423635.1 uncultured Armatimonadia bacterium
GACAACGGCTCACCACGGAGACACGGAGAGCACGGAGTTCCACGGAGAACGGCTCTGAGAGCGAACGGCGAGAACGAAGGCGGGCAGGGGTTGGTCTGCGGGCGTCGAAGGAGTGGATGACAGCCCACCTGGGGGGTGGTGGCACACTGACCCGGGCCCTCGGCAGAGAGGGGCCTGTGCCCGCCGGGCAAGGCGGTCCGGAACCGGTGGAGAGGGGTATGGTGCCGTGAACGGAAAGCCGCTGCATCTGACTGCTGCGCTGGGGTTGCTGTGCGTGCTTTGTGCTTCGTCGTGGGGTGCTCAGGGGAAGGCCATCAAGATTCCCAACTGGCCGCGGCTCGAGGCCGTCAGAGCGCCGGTCGGCATGCTGGCTCGGAGGGGGCCGGACCTGGTGGCCGTGGCGCCGACGGGTCCGGACCGCGCCCTTGCCGGGACGGCGGTCGGCCTCACCTTCGGGGTGCAGAATGCGGGGCGCGCCGCCGCCGACGGCACTCAGGACGGTCCCGCGGGAGGCTACATGGTGGACGTGGTGCTGTCGACGGACAGCACCATTCCTTTCGACCCGGCCGTGCAGCCCGCCACCGTGGGCGGGACCCGGAATGACTTCGTGGAGGACATGCTCATCGAGGGCGGGCGCTTCAGCGTCACCCCTACTCTGGCGCCGGGCGCCGGCAAGAACTGGACCTTCAACGCCTACATTCCGCGCAACACCGCTCCGGGTGTGTACACTCTGGCCATCGTGGCCGACCCCTACCACCAGATCGCCGAGACGACGACGGGGAATAACATCGCCGTACTTCGGATCACGATCGGGGCCCCCGACTTGCCCGAGGTCACCGCCCCCGGCGTCTGGGTGATGCCCTACGCCGTGGGCAACACGCGGCTGGATCAGATCCAGAGTGACGGCAAGACCGACTACCGGGACGGCGGGAGCGGGATCATGATGGAAGATGCGCCCTTCGGCGGCAATCTGGGCTTCCGCCTGGGGTACGAGAACAGCATCCCCAAACCCGAGGTGGCCTACTATCGCTGGCTGTACCAGACCCCGGGAAGCAGCGATTGGCAGGAGTTCACCGCCACCGTCGCGGTGCACTATCAGAAGGACACCGGAGGCACCATCACCTTCCCCGTATACCTGCTGGGGCCCAAGTCCGTGGCCGGCAAGCACCTCTACGAGTTCCGGCCTCATGCGGTGCCCACGGAACTGGGTCCCGGTGTCTCGTGGCCGGCCTCCGACTGGTTTGGGGACATCTACAGCGCGTTCCTCAATACGGTAGCGCTGGCCGACGGCACCTACAGGATCAAGGTGGAGATCTACGACAGCGCCGGAGCACAGGTGGCGCCGGGGACGGCCTTCCGCTTCATCGTGCCGACGGGCGCCACCCCTGCGGGCGAAGTCTCCACACGGGACGCGCTGACCTCCGAGCTCGACGCAGGAGGCGGCTTCATGTTCAACCTGTGCGTCAACAACCGGGTGTGCGGGGCCGCCATCGACGCCCCCCACATCGGGGACACGGCCGTGGCCGACCCCTGTGGCTTCCTGCGCTATACCGACCGCAGCAGCGACAAGATCACGCTGTCATTCAGCGCCACGCATCCGCAGCAGTTCGCGGTGTTCGGCTTCTTCCTCGTCCGGGCAACGACCACGGTGCATTCGGTCTCGGCAGACATCACCGCCACAGCCGTGGCGCCCTACAGTGGAAGTGGCTCGGGGGAATTCTCGCACGACTTCGTCATCAACGAGCTGATAAGACCGGAATGCCCCGGCTGGGCGGCGTTCTCCGAGAACCTGCATGTCTATGCGAAGGCGACCACGGGCTGGGGCCTGCGGATCGGCGCGTACGATGCGTCCTCCGTGCGGGCCTTCGCGATCGCTCCTCCCGCGGGAGCGCCGGTGCTCATCCCCAAGCCGGCGGCGGACGCGGCGGGCGAGGACAAGCCCAAGCCCACGCTGCGCGCGCCGATTCGAGTACGGCCGGGACAGTGAAGGCGGGCAAGGTCCGTGCGCGTGGGTTCCGACTCGCGGAACCCACGCGCGCGGCATTCTATCTGCCCTCGTTGGCGATCAGCTCCAGCACGTGGTTTATGTAGGTCGTCCAGGCCTTCCGCAGCACGTGGCGGTGCACGGGCTTGTAGGCCAGGCGGTAGGCGTAGGCGATGGGCCACAGACAGAGGTCCGGCGGGCGTGGCGAGCTGGCGGGACAGGAGGTATAGCGGAACTTGCCCTCTATCTCGTCCCAGGTGTCGGCGATGAGGAAGTCCACCGCCCGCACGATGCTCTCGGCCACCCGGCGGTCATCGGTGACCAGATGGTACTCGATCATCCCCGACAGTAGCACCGAGGTGATGAACTCCGCCATCCCCACGTGAGGCCGCTCGCAGAAGCAGTGGCCCGGGTAGAGCCGGTACAGCCAGCCGCCGCAGTTGGGGTCCTGATCCGCCAGGGCCAGTTCTACGATGCGTCCGGCCGCCCGGAGGTACTGCCGGCGGCCGGTGGCGTTGTATGCCGCCATCAAGGCATGCAGGGGCCAGCCGGCCACTCGGCCGCAATGCGGGTCCTTGCCGAACCACCAGGTGAAGTCCTCGATCTTGGCCAGGCTCACCAGGTAGTCCGCCAGTTGCAGCGCGGCCTCCTTCACCCACGGGTCCCCGGTGAGATAGTAGGCCTCGAGGAGACCCTCGTTCCACAGGTGCCCCAGGTTCCTGGGGTCTGCCGCGGTATAGGCCTTGGGGAACCTCTGGGCGGCCTTCTTCAGCGGCAGATAGCCCCCGACATGCCCGAAAGCGTGCAGGTACATGGCTCCGACGCCGACGGGGAAGTCATAGCCGCCCAGCTCGTCGCTGCTGAGGTAGTCGTCATTGACGGCGTGGAGGATGTCCACATCGGCCTGATGCTTCGCGGCCGCCTCACCCCACCAGAAATGCTGCACATCGCCGGTGCGGGCGTAGAGGAGGAAGAAGGCATGGGCGGGATCGTACTCGCCATTGCCCCAGTTGAACTGCCGCTCTCCGAACCAGTCGCCCCAGTTAAGCACCCCGTACTCGCGCTCCACCGAGGTGGCGTCGCGATAGGCGGCGGCACTGCGCAGGGCCACACGGTCGTAATCCCAGCCTTCCGGCCTGCCTGCCGGGATGATATCACCAAAGGCCCCGGTGGCCGTCATGTAGGACGGGTCGGCCACGGCCATCAGGGGACGATTCACCGCGGTACAGAGCTCCTCGGCGCCGGTGGCGAACTGCACGTATCTCCCCCGGGTCCCGGCATCCTCGAAGCCCAGCCACAGTTCATGCCGCTTGGCCACTCCGGTCTTGATGAGATAGTCGCGGCCTGAGAAGAGGTAGTAGTAGCGCTCCAGCGGCTCGCAGCCTTCGTACTGGCCGTCCTCCAGAGCCGGGAAGAGGCCGAAGGACACTCCGGTCTCACCAACCTGCAGGCTCTTGGGCCACTGCTGCCAGAAGTCGCGGGTAACGGCCACGACCGTCTGAGGCCCGCTCCGCAATGACAGCCAGCCGGGGGCCTTCTCACCCTCCCTGACGTCGCCCAGGCCGGAAAGCACGCAGTGGGTGTCGTCCTGCTGCAGCAGGCGCACGGGCTCTTCGGGCTTGCCCGGCGCAAAGCCGCCGATCTCCAGGCGCCCCCGGGGGTCCACGTCGAGGTCGAGATCAAACCGCACCTCGCGGGTCTTGGTGAACACCCCCGCGGGGTTGTCGTTGAGCACCATGTACTCCAGCTTCAGGAGCGGCAGGCCCGCGAAGGCGTGGATCCTGAACACGAATGAAAAGCAGCGCTTCCCGCCGGGAGTGCGATGTTCGCCCTTGACGGCGACGACGGCCCGCATTGGCCCGCGGCTCTCCACATCTATGGAGTTACGTCCGGCGGAAGCCGCGAAGCTCCCGGCCGCGGTCTTCACAATCCCCTCGACCTTCGCCGCCGCCTCCACGAACCTCTCCCCCTCCCGGCGCTGGATGCCGGTGATGAGCCCGGGGGCCTCGGGTTCTAGAAAGACCTTCAGTGCCCCGGTATCGATGGTGACGGCGCCGCCCTTGCGCGACACCTTCACGGGGCTGTCGGGAGCCGGCGGCTCGCCGCCGCGCAGGCGGTAGCGGGCCACGCCCTGGGGCGCCACATCGGCCTGGAAGTCCAGAAGTGCCCACTTGACGCTGCCGTCCGGCCACAGGCACAGCGGCGTCCACTGCACGGGCACCTCGTTGGCCTCGGCGTCGGTCAGGTGGAGCCGATCGGTCTTGTTCAGGGCTCCGGCCTTGATCGGCACCCCGGATGTGACGGGCCAGGCACTTCGCGCGGCTCCTGTCGGGTTGCCGACGGTCAAGGTGACGTCGAGAGCTGACATGCGCTGTCATCCTTCCTTCTCGATGTGGCGGTGGGCTGCAGTGGTGACAAGGGCCGACAGCGGCGGCGGGCGGCAAAGCCCGCCCCACAACGGCAGACGCTACCCCGTCGGCCTGATCTTCGCCGCTACGTCTGTTGCCAGAGCCTCCAGCACTATCGGGAGCCTGCCATCGCTGGACCGGAGCCTCTCCGTCCGGGCCGGTGCCGCTTTCCAGGTGCTCCACCACTGCAGCTCGTACTGGCCATCCGGCAGGCCCAGAATGGCCAGCCGGCACGGGTCGACCTGTCCCACCTCACCGTGGCCCGCATGGTTGAACCAACTGCTGTCGCCGTTCTGCAGCCACAGGATGCTCACATCGTCGGACTGCATGCCGGCCACCAGCAGATTCGGCCTGTCGATGACCTTGCAGCCGGTGAAGGTGTAGCGGTTCACGCGGATCCAGTCCTTGCCGAAGTTCTCCAGCCGGATGGTGTGTCGCCCCGCCGGTACCTGGATGACAACGTCCTCATCGTACGTCGTCTCCCAAAGGTCCCATGTGTCGCGGTAGACGCTGCTTTGGCCCAGGCCTTCGGCACAGGGGAACTCACGCTCCAGCACCTGCTCGCCATCCAGCCAGATCCGGAGCAGGCCGGAGTTGGAGACATTGTGAATGTGGGCGATGAACTGACCGGGCTGCGGGTAGGTGACGGTGAAGGTCGGCGGGTTCTTGAGGTCGCGGTGCCCCAGCCCCTGCAGGAGCTGCTGAGGGTTCCCCTCGGCCGGCGTTCCGTCGGGGAGCAGCTCGAACTCGCTATGCTCCGGCCTGCCCCAGCGCTCGGTGGGCAGGATGACGGCGTCGCGGGTATCCGGCGGCCGGTTGGGGTCCAGGTACTCCGGGGGTGAGGTCCTAAGTGGGCGCCATGTGGCGGTTCCGAAAGGCAGGTCGGCGGCGAAGTCCGCAATGGAGGTGAAGTGGAAGTATAAGTCGAGCTTGTCGATGTAGTTTTCATGCCACCAGGGCATCGGCACACCGGCGGCCAGACTGCACATACCGACCCACATGGAGTTGTGCAGGCCCCAGCCCTCCGGGTCGTGGTCGGCGCGAAAGCCGTGGCTGCGGATTCCAAACTCCCCGAAGATGTGGGGCTTGTCGAAGGCCTCCCACTGGTGAAGGCAGAAGCGGCGCACCGGCTCGGCGGAGTTGCCGTCGTTGTTGGTGTACAGGTGCGTCTGAACGATATCGATGTCGTCCAGGGCCCAGAACTCCGGCGGGCCGGTATGGCCCCAGAAGCTGGTGGTGATCAGATGGCCGAAGGGGTCGATGGAGCGCAGATAGTCGGCCATCTCCCGGTGCCACGGCAGCTTGATCTCATTGGGCGAATCGGCCCAGCCCTCGAACTCATTGCCGAACTCCCAGCACAGCACATGGGGGCTGTAGCCCCAGCGGGCCACGGTGTAGCGCAGACGCTTGCGATAGTAGTCTTTGGCCGTCTCGTTGGTGAACCACTCGGCCACCGTCTCGCAGGGCCCGCCGTTCTTGGCGTTGAAGGGGTTGCGTTCCCAGCCACCCTCGCGGAAGTCCTGGTGGGTGTCCATGCACATCATGTAGTACAGCCCCAGCTCGGCGGCCACATCAAGACTGAGGTCGATGCGGGCGGCCGCGTCCTGCCGGTACCAGCCCAGCTTGTCCATCCATTCGATGCCAAAGCCGTAGGAGCACATCCACCAGCGGTTGTAGTTCTCTTTGGCGGCGGCGAAGCGCCGCATGCCCTCATCTCCGAGCTGGCCGGAGGTGTGGTAGATGGGCAGGTTGTGGCCGACGGGGAAGTACCCCTTGCCGCTGTCGAAGGCCAGATAGTGCGGATCGACCCGGCTCTTGCGGACAAAGCCATCTGAGACACCGGCGGTCGCTTCGAAGCTCCCCTCTCCCCCACTGACCTGCCCGGTCGCATCGCGCAGCGACAAACGCCAGGTGTAGCGGCCCACCTCGGTGGGGGCGAAGCGCACGCACCAGACGCCATTGCCCTCGGGCGACATGATCTCGGTGTCATCGACGATCCGCCGGCTCTGCCGGACCATGAAGAAACCCGGCACGGTTACATCACGCCCGGAGGGGGTGGTGAAGGCGGCATCCAGAGCCACCTGCTCGGGATCGTAGGGGTTTTGGTACGTGGCGGCGAGGTCCACGGATAGCTCGAGCTTCTCGAAGAGGGGCACCTGTGTCGCATCGGGCGAGACCGAGCGGATGGCAAGTGGCTCCTGGCTGGGCATGATGACCCCCGGAAACTGCTTTGGCATGGTGTCGAAGCCAATGGTAAACGAAGTCTTCGCCGTCTCTCCGACGGGGAAATCCCCGGGCAGGATATTGAGCCGCAGGCCCCGGCCCGAGCCGTACGTCTCACGCGAGGCCTGCTTGAGGTCTTCGGGGTCGAGGCAGAGGCTGTAGCCGTCCTGCAGCTCGATCAGGAGCCTGTCCACGCCGCCGTCCTGGGGCGCACGCACGGTTCCATGCCAACTCGGGTCGCCCCAGACACGCTCATCGCCCGTGAAGGTGTCGTCGGGGAACACATGCAGCCAGATGCCCGAGGACAGCTTCAACACATCGGTCTTGTCAAACGTACAGTCTACACGGAGACCCTCCTCCACGGGTGTCATGGAAAGACTGTAACCCATGGGTGCCGAGCCTTCCTTGGCCGAGAAGCGGCCACGCAGGAACAGGGTTCCATCATCCCGCAGTTCAGGACCGGCATCCCGCACACCGCCCTGCAAAGATTCGTACTGGTAGTCATCATGCCACAGGAAGACGAAGAAGTGCACGGCGCGACCGCCCTGAAGGCCGGCGGTCCAGACGCCGTCCTTGAAGGACACCACGGCATTGTCCCGGCGCCAGGAGAAACCGCCCTCCTCCGCGACAATGCCCTGGGCCAAGACGCCCGAGGCCAGCAATGGGACCAACCATGCCCAGAGGGTTCTCATGCGTTCCTCCATGTCAACATGTAGTGCCCGCCGGGGGCCTGGAAGTCCGGCGGAAAAGCCGGACCTGCCGTGAAGAGGTCATCCTGAGCGTCAATCGCGCGCAGCGAGATAGCGAAGAATCCCATAGAATGCCGGGAGGTTCTGGGAGCTGCTCCCTCTGGGAGCGATGCTGTCAAAACGACATTCCCATGCGAATGTGGGCGTTTCGGCCGGACATCTAGTTCGCCCTCGCCGCGGGCGAACCTCTCCGGCCCGAGAGGCCTCAGGATGCACTCTTCCGGGCGATAGGAACTGCCCGGTGCAAGCGGCGTCCATCACAGTGTCCTTCGAGGACCATCTTCCGCAGGGGGTGACGCGCAATGCTTGTTTCTGTCCGAAATCACATGCTCGTTGCGCTGGCGCTGGTGAGTCTGATCGCGGTTGCCGGGGTGTGCCTGGTCTGGGTGGCCCCGGCTCTGGCAGAGACCGTCTTCTACGGCGACGGAACCATGGATGCCAAGAAGAGCTTCGGTGGCAGTGGACAACTCACGATGTTCGATACGGAGGCGGACACGGCGTGGCTCAACCAGGTCGAGCTCTTCGGCGGCCGCTACGGCACGCCCACACCACCGGACGAGGACTTTCACCTCTACATCGTGGACGGGGAGATGCAGGTGATTCGCCAAATCGCCCTGCCCTACATGCTGTGGGGCAACACCGGTGACATGGGCTGGGTGAACCTCCCGATCCCTCCGACGCAGGTGCCGGCAGAGTTCGGCGTCGGGGTGGACTTCCATGCCCACCAGACCAAGGGCATCTACGTGGGCCTGGATAACTCCCAGGAGCAGGCCTCGTACATCTGGCTGCCCGGGGGTGAGCCCAAGTCTCAGGAGGGCGCCAACTGGATGTTCCGCATCGCGCTGGATGAGGAGCCCAATGGCGACCCGGACGCCACGGACCTGGTGATTCTCAAGGACGAGCCGGCGTTCATGGACACCCTTGCGGGCATCGGCGCGGATGGCAGCAGCGTGAACACGAAAACCAATGGGGAGATCCCGACTGAGGGAATCACCACGGTGCGCCTCGGAGCGGTGAGCTCGCCCTCAGATGCTGCTACAGCCTCGGTGTGGCTCAATAGCGGCCTGCGGATTGAGTGCACGATCCTGTCCGCGAATGACAAGACGGTCAAGGTCCGCACCGGCTCGGGCACGGAGATGAGTCTTGACCGCGGCACTGTGACGCGGATCGACTTCCACTGACCCCGGACGTCAGCAGCCATGCCTCACGATGGCCCCGGGGGGTCCCGAGGCCATCGTGGTGTCTTCCGGGGGTAAAGCCGTGCCGTGCTGTTCTCCACTCGCCATTTGCCAGGCAGGACTCATCCCTCTCGCGCCGAATAGCCACCTTACAGACCAACAGCATCTGTATCCAAGGAGTTGAGGTACCATGTCTCTGCGAGTCGGCTTCGTCGGCGTGGGCGGCATTGCCCGGCGCCATCTGCGGGAAGCCAAAGCCAATCCGAACGTGGAGATGGTGGCCTACTGTGACGTGGCCCTCGACCGGGCCCAGCAGGTGGCAGAGGAATACGGCGGCGCCGCGTATCAGGACTTCGTGAAGATGTATGATGAGCAGAAGCCCGACGCCATCATCATCTGCACACCACCCTTCGCCCACGGCGAGATCGAGGAGGAGGCCTGCAAGCGCGGGATTCACTTCTTCGTGGAGAAGCCGGTGGCCGTGAACATGGAGCTGGCCAACCGCGTGGCGAAAGCCGTGGCCGATAGCGGCGTCATCGTCCAGGTGGGCTACATGTTCCGCTGCTCGCCACCGCTCATCAAGCTCCGCGAGCTTCTCCAGACCCACAGGCCCGCCATGATCCAGGCTCACTACTACATGCCCGGCCTGCCCTCTCCCCCGTGGTGGCCGAAGATGGAGCTGGGTGGCGGACAGCTCACCGAGCAGGCCACCCACATGCTGGACCTGGCCCGTTTCCTGGCCGGGGATGTCAAGACCGTGGCCGGGGTCACCGCCACCATCCACGACTGGACCAGTGTGCCCGCCGGCTATCAGCCCGAGGGCCTACTCAAATACTCGGAGACCTTCGAGATCCCCGACACCACCGGCCTGGTCATGCAGTATGAGAGCGGAGCGCTGGGTACCCTGAGCTGCTCTCTGGTTCCTCAGGCCTCCTGGGATGTGGGGTTCAAGGTGGTCGCCGACGGGCTGCTGGCCACCATCAGCGGCGCCAGCGCCTGTTGGGTCGGCGACGAGCAGGCGGACATGCCCGCTCCCGAGGACTGGGCCACGTACGTGCAGAAGGAGTTCATCGACGCCGTGCTTGCCGGCAGGCCCGCCTGCATCCCGTACGATGAGGGCGTCAAGAGCCTGGCCGTCTCCATGGCGGGGTATGAGTCGGTCAAGCGCGGCGGAGTGCCGGTTCACGTGGCGGAGCTGATCGGATGAGTGGGCGTGAGGCACCGGCGGGCGATGGCCGGCGTCCGGTGGGCGACCGGCTGGTCTGCCGGGTCTTCTCACCCTACACGCTTGAGGAGGCCGACCCAGGCCCGTTTCCAGTTGTCGAGATTGTAGACGGAGCGTGTGATCTGTTCCTGCTGGCGGCCTATCTCGGCTCGGTCCTGCCAGGCCTGGCGCAGGGCCGAGCCAAGCGCCTCGGCGGTGGGCGCCGCCTGCAGGGTGGGCAGGTCGGCGAGGCCGGCGACGTCGGTGGTGACGGTGGCGGTGCCGCAGGCCATGGACTCGAGGGCGGAAAGTGACGTGCCCTCCCCACAAAGCGTGGGGATGAGCGTGAGGTCGGCGGCGCTGTAGACCGCCGGCATCTGCTCCCACGGAGCGGGACCGAAGAAGACCACTTCCTGCCCTACCCCCAGCTCGGTGGCAAGGCCCCGGCAGTGATCCAGATACCCCGGCTGCCCCTCGGCCCCTACCACCACCAGCTTTGCCCCCTCCAGCTCCCCGGCGCACCCTGCGAAGGCCGCGATGGCCAGGTGTACCCCGCGGTTGTGGTACAGATTACGGGGCACCAGGATCGCGGGACGCGGAATGTCCGGATGGGGCTCGCCACGCGAGAACTGCGCCGTATCCACACAGTTGGGGATGAAGAACCGGCCGGGCGCCATCTCGGAGAAGGGCTCCGCGCCGGGGGCCACGTCCTGGCCGACCTCGCGGAGGAAGAAGGTGTCATTGGCCACCACCAGCGAGGCCCTCTCGTAGGCTCGCCGGGCGAGCTTGCGCTTGATGCGGCTCCGCAGCGCTCCCGGACGGTCATCCCAGAATACTCCATGGGAGATGAGGATCGTCGCCGGGTGCCACTCCACGAAGCGGTGATAGTTGGGATAGTGGACGATCAGGGCGTCGTAGCCCGAAAGCTCTTCACGCATGCCGGGCAGGCCCAGGGGCAGGGTCCAGAACTCCCCGCGGCCCCCGAGCAGACTGGTGAGGGGCGACTCGATGGGGTGGACGTTGGGGTCTGAGAAGCCGCCGCGGGGCCGCTGATAGACGTGTACAAGGTGGCCGGCATCCTCGCAGACGCCGCGCAGGAGCTGCGCATACACATCCGCGCCGCCGGTGATGGGCTTGTAGCTGTAGGTGATCTGGGCGAGGTTCATGGATGAAATGCGGGGTCTGGCGAGCCTGTCGGCAAAGTCGTTTCGCACCCTCGGGTGTGCACGGGAGGGTGACGTCCCGCGGGTCATCGCGTCTTCAATGCGTCGGCAAAACTCTCAGAAGACGATGAAGACGCTCTTCCTACGTGTTTCGAGCGATGGCAACGAGGCACGCAGGCGGCGCAACTGACTTAGCCGAGAGGCTCTGTCGTTGCGAGGACCGCAGGCGTCTCGGCCGCATTCCGTACGCCTTGCGCCGTCGGCCCGGAAGCGCGGCCGAAGACCCAGATCGGCGGGTCACCGCCCCGCCGAGACGGGCTGGAAACTCAGATTATGCAGGTTCCGGGCGGGCGCCGATTCACGTCGCCT
>CAYRFY010000229.1:0-11272 GCA_964423635.1 uncultured Armatimonadia bacterium
CCGAAGTAGGTCACGGTCGTCTGAAGACCCCGCCGCACGAGATACGCATTCTGTACGAGCCCGAGGGAGGAGACCCAAGGTGGCCGCGAGGAAGAAGCAGCCCGCTGGGCAGCCGGTGAAACGCTGCCTGAGCCCGATGCAGTACATGTGGGACCTCTATGATACGACGACACCGGAACTGGCCTTCAGCGCGGGGACCGAGGAGGAGTGGAAGGCATGGCGCCGGAGGCTGAAGCGCAAGTTCATGGACCTGCTCGGTGGCCTGGATGAGCCCCCCTGTGAGCTTCAGCCGAAGGTCAGCAAGCGCAAGAAGCTGGATGGCTACACCCGGGAGCACGTGGTATTCCAAAGCCGGCCGAATCTGACGGTGGCCGCCTGGGTGCTGACCCCGGAGAAGACCGACGGCCCCGTGCCCGGCATGGTCTGCCTACAGGGACACGGTCCCGGCAAGGACGACATCGTCGGCCTGGAGGAGGATGGTTCACAGCGCGGGGAATACGCGGGCTACCAAAAGGACTTCGCCATCCAGGCGGTGCGTCGTGGGTACTTTGTCATCGCGCCGGACATGTTCTCCTTCGGCGAGCGCCGGGACAAGGAGGATGTCGAGAAGGGACGCGGCAACTCCACTTGCCGCAAGCCCAGCATGGCAGGGATACTTCTGGGAAGGACTGTGCCGGGAATTCGCGTATATGATGTGATGAGGTGCATTGACTATCTACAGACGCGGCCGGAGTGCGACCGTAAGCGCATCGGCTGCATGGGGATATCGGGCGGCGGGACGATCACCACCTTCGCCGCGGCCATAGACGAGCGCATCGCCGCCGCCTTCATCAGCGGGTATCTGAGCTACTGGCGCGACTCGATCATGCCCATCCTGCACTGCGAGGACAACTATGTCCCCGGCATCCTGCAGTATGCCGAGATGCCGGATATCGCCACCTTGATCGCACCGCGGCCGGTGTTTTTCGAGAACGGCACTCAGGACACGATCTTCCCGATCAAGTCGGCGAAGAAGGCCTTCAAGCAGATCACCGCGGCCTACGACGTCCTGGGCTATGCGCACCGCTGCGGCATGCAGGTGTTCGAAGGTGAGCACCAGTTCTGTGGGGACAAAGGCTTCGTGTTTCTGGAACGCTGGCTCAAGAACTCCTGACGCGTCGCCGACGGTAGCCGGGTCGGTGCACATTCGGGACGAAGCCGCGTGGCGGCCGGATCTTGCCCGCAGCACCGTCCGCGGGCGACTGAGGGCGCATGGGCCGGGGAGGCCGATAGTCTCCGTGTGGCCCGGCGGCGAAGCGGCCCCGGGCCCTGTCACCGCGAGCAGGACTACAGGAACGCTCAGGGTTCTTGGGTCTTGTGCCGATACTGACGATAGCGCAAGGTCCGGCCGGCGTCCGCGGTGCTTCCGAACGTCTGCCGGGTCACGAGCGGCTGCAGGGAGCCGCGCGACGTCCCCACGCTGTGGGCGAGTGAGAGCCGGGGACAGACCCCACGCCGGAGCCGACCGGCCCCGACGCATGACACCGTGGCACTCCTCGACGCGACGACTGCCCGAGACGCAGGCCAAAGCGAGCGCCGCCGATGCCTAGTTCAGCCTCGACCAACCCACGTTCCGCCGCCCCGCGCGTGCCCTACCTCATCGCGGTGGCAGTCGCCGGTGCGTGTCTTGTGTGGTGGACCGCCGACCGGGCCGACCAGACCATGCGCCGCCAGATTCTCCGGCAAACCCAGATGGTGGCCGGAGCGCTGGACGCCGCGGATCTTGGGTCGCTGACATACACCGAGGCCGACGAGGGGCAACCCGGCTTCCTCCACGTTCGCGAGCAGCTACTGGCCTTCAACGCCGTCGCGCGTGCCCGCTGGATCTACGTCATGGCCTTCCGCGGCGGGATGTTCCTCTTTGGCCCCGAGACCACCGTGCCCACCGACGCCGACTACAACCCACCCGGAGGCACATACCCCGACGCGCCCCCGGAGTTGCTGGGTATCCTGCGCACACGCAAGGCGGCGACGGTGGGTCCCTACACGGATCAGTGGGGTACTTTCGTCAGTGCTTTTGTCCCGATACTGGACCCGGAGACCAGGCAGGTCGTCGCGGTGGTGGGTCTCGATGTGGAGGCGCAGAACTGGACCTATGACATCGCCGCCCACGCGGCGCTGCCCGCGGCCCTGCTGGTGTTCGTACTGGCGCTTCTGGGAGGTGTCCTGGCGGGCGCGAAGGTGTCGGAGCGCACACCGAGGCCTGTGGTCTGGCGGCTTATGCCCACTCTTGGCATCGTGCTGGTCGGCCTGCTGGTGGCCTTCAGCCTCGTGGTGCGGGGCCAGCAGGAGCGCCGACTGGGAGAGTCCACCGCCGGCACGAGTGCCACGGTGGCGGCGGCTTTCGATGCCGCCATCGTCCAGGAGGAACAGGGGCTGGCGGCCGTTGCCGAGGTGATCGCGGCCGAGCACAGCATGCGTCGAGCTCTGCTGGCCGGCGACAGGGCCGGGCTGCTTTCGTCCCACCGTGAGTTGTACGAAGAGTTGCGCAGGCGGCATCGTCTGAGCCACATGGCTTTCCTGAGCTCCGACGGGGTGTGCGTTGCACGCATGGAGCGACCGGGCGACTACGGCGACCAGAAGACGGGCGGCAATGCGGAGAAGGCCGCGGTCACCGGCGAAGTCACCGGTGGCCTCGAGGTCGGCCGCGGCGGGCCGCTGGAGGTGCGGGTGGTGTGGCCCATTCGCACGGGCAACCGCCTGGACGGGTTCATAGAGCTGGGCAAACGCACCGATCAGATACTGGACCGCCTCACCGACCAGGGCGTGGTGAAGCCGGTGGTGGTGATGGGCAAGGAGTTCGTCGAGCGGTCGGAGTGGGAAGCGGCCATGGCGGCCCTGGGGCGCGACGCCCGCTGGGATCGCCTGAGCGATCGTGTGCTGGTCTACCACCCCTCCACCGGTCTCGCCTCCGAGTTCGACGCACAGATCGCGCAGGTGGGCGGCGAGGCGCCTGCGGGTCCGCCGGAAGTAGTCGCTGCAGACCGCTGGTGGCGTCTGACCGCCACTCCCCTGCTGGATGTCGGAGGCAGGCAGGTGGCCGACCTGGTGCTGACGCACGATGTGACGCCCATGAAGGCGGAGTTGCGCAGGCTCAGCATGGTGGGCGGCGTGGCCGCCGTCACCACGGTCATCCTGCTGCTGGCATTCTTCCTCGTCGTGCTGACCCGCACCGACAGGGCCATCATCACCCGCGAGGCGGACCTCCGCGAGAGCCAGGAGAGGCTCTCACAGATCGCGGAACAGACCGGGGAGATCATCTGGGAGACCGACGCGGAGGGATTGTACACCTACGTCAGTCCCGCCTGTACGGCACTGCTGGGATACAGGCCGGATGAGGTGGTGGGCAAGCTCCACTTCTATGACCTGCATCCCCCGCAGGGGCTGGACGAGTTCAGACAGTCCGCGATGGCGGTGTTCGCGCACAAGCAGGCCTTTCGCGATCTGCACAACCCCGTGCAGAGCAGGGACGGCCGCGTGCTGGATATGCTGACCAACGGCGTGCCCAAAGTCGGGCGCGACGGGGAGCTACTGGGCTACCGCGGCTCGGACAGAGACGTCACCGAGCAGACCCGGGCGGCGGAGGCCCTGCGCGACAGCCAGATGCTGCTGGACACCATCGTCCGGGCCATTCCTGTGCCCGTGTTCTACACGGACGCGGAGGGCGTCTTCCTCGGCTGCAACCCGGCCTTTGTCGAGAAGGCAGGAATGTCGGCGGGTGAGATCGTCGGCAACACGGTGCCTGCCGTCGCTCCCGGCGGTCTGGCCGCGGTGTTCGGCCGGGTGCATTCACAGGTCTGCGCCCTGGGCGAGCCGCTTGTGCACGAAGAGGAGGTGCGTGCCGAGGACGGCCGGCCGCTGCATCTGCTCTTCCATCTCGCGCCTTTCTACAACAGCGACGGTGCCGTGGCGGGGGTTGTCGGGGCGATGCTGGACCTAACGGAGCGCAAGCGCGCCGCCGATGAGCTGGCGGCCGCCCTTGCCGAGGCCCGACGGCTCAACGAGCACCTGCAGAAGCAGACCGCGCTGGCCGGGGAACTGGCCGCCCAGGCGGAGGCGGCCAATGCCGCCAAGAGCGAGTTCCTCGCCAACATGAGCCACGAGATCCGCACTCCCATGAACGGCGTCATGGGCATGCTCGGGCTACTGTTGGACACCGAACTGTCTCCGGAGCAACGCCGCTATGCCGAAGTGTCCATGCACAGCGCCGATGCGCTCCTGGCCCTGATCAACGATATCCTCGATCTGTCCAAGATCGAAGCCCGGAAGATGGACCTCGAGAAGCTCGATTTCGATCTGCTGTGCCTGCTGGAAGACTTCGGGACCATGATGGGCATCCGGGCCCAGGAGAAGGGGCTCGAGTTCATCTGCGCGGCCGAGGTGGATGTCCCCTCCTATCTCAGCGGAGATGCGGGCCGCCTGCGCCAGACTCTGACCAACCTGGCCGGGAACGCCATCAAGTTCACCCACGAGGGCGAGGTCGGGGTGCGGGTCAGCGTCGTGAGCCAGGACGACGAGTATGCGCTGCTCCGTTTCGCGGTGCGCGATACCGGCATCGGGATCCCGGCCGACAGGGTGGACGGGCTGTTCGAGAGCTTCGCGCAACTGGACGCCTCCACCACCCGCAAGTACGGCGGCACCGGGCTGGGGTTGGCGATCTCCAAGCGGCTGGCCGAGATGATGGGTGGGGAGATCGGCGTCAACAGCCGGGAGGGTGAGGGCTCCGAGTTCTGGTTCACCGCCCGCTTCGCCAGACAGGCCGCCGCCCGCGAAGGCCTCGCGCCGGTGAACGATCTGCCTTCGGCCCGCGTTCTGGTGGTGGACGACAACGCCACCAGCAGAGAGGTGCTCACCGTCCGGTTGTCTGCCTGGGGCCTCGCGCCCACCGTCGTCGCGGATGCTCCGGCGGCCCTGGCGGCTCTGTCCCGGGCCGCGGCGGCCGGTGATCCCTTCCGCGTCGCCCTCATCGACATGCAGATGCCCGGCATGGATGGAGAGATGCTCGGGACCGCTGTCCGCTCCGACCCGCTGCTTGCCGACACTCACATGGTGATGCTCTCCTCCGCCCCTCGCCCGGGGGATGAAGCCCGCCTGCGAGAGCTGGGGTACAGCGCCTTTCTCGTTAAGCCGGTACGTCAGTCATTGCTCTTTGAGGCCCTTGCCAAGGTGCTCATTGGCGTCGGCGGCGCCTGCGAGGAGCGAGAGACCGCCGCTGATGCGCCGGGAAGCTGGCGCCCCGATGCGCGCGTGCTTCTGGCCGAGGACAACATCATCAACCAACAGGTGGCCGTGGGCCTGCTGCGCAAGCTCGGGGTCCGGGTGGACGCCGTGGCCAACGGTGCCGAGGCGGTGAAAGCTCTCGAGGACTTGCCCTACGACCTGGTGCTGATGGATGTGCAGATGCCCGAGATGGACGGCTGGGAGGCCACCAGTATCGTCCGCGATCCATCATCGCACGTTCGCGACCACCGGATACCCATCGTCGCCATGACGGCCCATGCCATGCAGGGCGACCGCGAGCGCTGCCTCGAAGGCGGCATGGACGACTACATCAGCAAACCCGTGGCCCGGCATGCCCTGGCCCAGGTGCTGAGCAGGTGGCTGCCCCCGGACGGGGTAGAACAGGGGGCCGCGCAGCCCCCCGCCTACGAGCAGCCGTCCGTCGAGACGCCTCCCGATGGCGACGTCGTCCTGGACTGGGAGGGCGCCGTGGACAGGTTGATGGGTGACGAGGCCTTCGTGCGCGGTATCATCCGCGACTTTCTGACCGAGACCCCCGCGCAGCTCCAGAACATGATGATATGCCTGGAGGCCGCCGACCTCCCGGGCGTGCGCAAATGCGCTCACGCCATCAAGGGCGCCGCGGCCACGGTGGGGGCCGAAGCCATCCGCTGCGTCGCGCTGGCCGCCGAGCGCGCCGCCTGCGACGGCGATGCCCACCGGTTGCCGGAGCTACTCCCCTCCCTGCGCCGCGAGCTGGACCGCCTCTGCGAGGTCGTCGCGAGCTGGGACGAGGAGACCGACACCCCCAAAGGTGGCGGGCGCAAGCGGCGCGCCTCCTGACGGATCCCCCGCCGGCCAGACAGTGACGGGCACTATTGAGCCTGTCGGTGAAGTCCTTCCGCACCCTCGGATACGCGCGGGCGGAAGACGTCTTCAGAAGACCATGGCGACACTCTTCCTGCGCGTTTCGACCTATGGTAACCAGGCAGGTAGGCGGCCCGATTGACTTGGCCGACAGGCTCTACTCCACCCGCCACACCCCCGTCTGCCCCAGGTTCAGGTGCACTTCGAACTCCGTCAGACCTTCGCCGACCACGACGCCCGTCAGCGCATCGGTGACCTTCGCCTGCCGCGGAAGGCGGATCTGGTGGGTGCCGGTGAAGGCGGCATGGAGGGTGAGCAGGGACGGGCTGGCCGTTACGTAGTCGCCGGCCTCATTGTAGATGTGCACACCGCCCGAGCGCGCGATCTCTCGCAGGAGCGGCGCGGGCAAAGGTCCTGTGGCGGAGAAGATGATCCGCGCGCCGTCAACGGTCTTCTCGGCCAGTCCGGGGCCCTGATAGCACCACAGTGGCCAGCCTACCCCATCCAGAAGGTTCGCCGAGGTGCTGCGGGCCAGACCGAGCACCCGGGCCTCCGGATCGGTCACCTCCAAGAGTGGGCCGATCCGGTTGTGCGTCCCGTAGGTGTATCCGCCCGGCAGGGCAGCAGACCAGCCCTCCGACTGTGGGAATAGGTTGACAAACGTCGGGCCGCCGATCTCCCTGAGACTGAGCTGCATTCCCGTCAACTCCGAAGCCGCCTGCTCGGACAGGCCCTGTGGGGTGAGCAGACCCGGCGCGTGCACCCAGACAAGGGTCTTGCCCGGGCCCGGCAATGCCTTCAGTTGGTCGCGGATCTCCGGGCTTGGGGCGTAGACCTGGGGCAGTAGGTAGACCTTGTACTCCGGAGCCGTCGCCAGTTGACTGGACAGGATGATGTCGCACGGCGCCCCCATATAGGACAGACACCCCACGGTCTGGTCCACCAGCAACGGAAGCGTGAGTTCGCTGGACTGGACGAGGGTGTCGGCGGAGCG
Source organism: uncultured Armatimonadia bacterium (assembly GCA_964423635.1). Taxonomy (GTDB): domain Bacteria; phylum Armatimonadota; class Zipacnadia; order Zipacnadales; family JABUFB01; genus CAYRFY01. The sequence goes on from CAYRFY010000229.1 coordinate 7,121, forward strand.
CTCGTCGATGACAAGGGCGATCTGCGCCGCCGAGCGCCGGGCGGCCGCGGGAAGATCGGCGTGAACGGCGTTCAGCCGGCCCAGAGCCTCCAGCACCGCAGCATCCTCGAACCACCCCGGTCCCTGCTCCATCCACCACACCCCGCCGCCATCGGTGACGGCGCCCGCCCAGTTGCGCTGCAGGACGCCGATGGTCGTCTCGCGGTCGGGACAGCGGCCGAAGGAATGGGCGGCGTCATCGGCCGTGAGGAAGGTGCGCGTGTCATCCTCGCTCAGGTGCAGCTTGCCCGCCTGAGTGATGGCCGCCTGGGGCGCTTGCCCCACCCAGCCGGCGCCCGGCGCCCGGTCGCGGTAGGTGTACGGGTCGCAGACGAAGTCGATATCCGGGCACGCCAGGACCTGTTGCAGGTCGTGATGCCCGGAGTTATGGAAGGACCCGGGCCGCCAGCCGGGGGAGATCCAGTAGCCGTAGAAGGCGCCTACCAGGTGCTGCCGCTCGCAGGCGGCCTTGGCCGTCTTCGCGAAGTGGCAGATGGCCTCGGCGCACGCATGGGAGTGGAAGTGCAGATAGTCGATGACATCGGCCGCCTCGACAGGATCCTGCAGTCCGCCCAGAGCGCCCCTGTACCGCCGGTCGGGGAGCGGGACGGCTGCCGTGGCCAGCGTTGCCTCCGGTCGATGCCAGGCCTCCTGCAGCGCGGCGTCCGTGCCGTAGCGGTCTGTGAGCCAGCGGACGAAGGCCTCTCGCTGGCCGGGGGAGTAGTCACCGCAGCTCTCGCCCCAGACATAGGACCACTCGCCGCAGTCACCGCCGCCGATATGCCAGCCGAGGATATGCTGTGTCAGGGGGCCGGCGGACAGGTGCCCGACCAGGGCCGCCAGCGCCTCGGAGGCCTCTTGTCGCCACAGCTCCGAGCCCATCGAGGCCCAGGGGACCTTCCAATCCCGGCCGTCCCGGGTCAGCAGGCTCGTCTGCTCCTCCGGGTGCTGCTCCAGCCACCACGCCGGGGGATTGACCATTACTCGCAGCAGTGCCAGTGAATCCGGTACCGCGGCGACCATATTCCTGATGCCCGCCTCCACTCCCGAGAAGTCATACACTCCCGGGGCGTGCCACCACTCGCCCGCGGAGACGCCGTAAGTGAACAGCCGGATGCCCCGGGCGCCGAAGGATTGCATCCGCTCCGCCGACGATCCCGCCTGCCAGGGAGGACTGAGCCGCTCGGGGAGGTCCCCGAAGCCCGAGACCACTTCCTCGTCCCCGGCCTGTACCCGCACATCACCAAACGAGGCCCGGCAACGGTACGCCGCCAGCGAGAATCCGACCGGCGGCAGGGGTTCGGGGTCGTCCTGCTCGGCCACCAGCTTGTCATCGATCCAGGCCGACAAGTGGCCGTCTGCGATCTCGAGCCGCAGATGCACCTCCTGATCCAGTTGCCAGTCCAGAGGCGTGGTGTGCCACGTATGCCACGAGCCCTCCCCGTCGTTCTTCCACAGCTTGAAGCGGTTCCCACCCTCGATGTACTGCAGGCCGAACAGGTAGCCGGCACCGCTGCCGCGGTCCCAGCATGTACGCAGGGAGGCCGTGGCGTCATCCGTGAACCCCTCATGCATGGCCACGGTGGCCTCCACAACGAGCGGCAGGGCGTCGGGCACCTCTGCCGAGGCCAGAGCCTCGCCCACGACACGCCCCAGCTCCAGCCGACCGTCCACGACCCTCAGCGGGGCCTGCGGCGGGCTGGTGAAGAACAGCAGGGGAGGGGTAGGTCGACCATGCACCAGCAGCGTCGGTGCTCCTTCGATCACCCGCACCTCGGCGACCGGGGGGGCGGCCCAGCAGAAGACGGGCCATGCGGGGAGCAGCCAGAGCAGACGCATGCCCGGCCATGCCCATACCGATCCATCGCAGTTGACTAGTCGCATCGTAAGACTCCTTGCTCTGCTCGCTTGTGCCCCTGGAGGCCGTCTCCGAGGCGCCCTGTGGGCCGGCCCGCCCTCTCGTTTCCCCCTGGCCAGACGGGACACGGTTCGCCCGGGAGCGGGGCTTGTCCTCCGACCGAAGGCAGCGCACGGCAGCATCCCCGGACGGCGTAAGCGGCGGAGCCCGGGAGGATTCACGCGCGGCGCGCCAGCGTTGCGGAAGGGTGTGCGGGGGGAGTGTGGTGCCGTGGCTTCCAGGCAGAACGGGTTCCAGGATGGCATCCGCGCGGCCCGCCCGATTCTTCGACCGCACATCCTGGTGTTTCTATGCCGCACTTCCTGAGGTTTGAGGCGAGTCTTGGGGCCGCAACCAAGCCGCTGGCCAGCCCGTAGGTCGGGCTCTACTGCCCGATTTGGCGATGCCGCCCTGCGGGATCGCCGCCCGGTCGTGGCACCGGCCCGGAGCGAGCCTCCGCGCGGCACCCGTCGGCTTAGGCCGGACCTCTAGATCAGCGACGAGGGCTCTCCGACCGTGAGCTCGGCGATGCTCTGCAGCACGAAGTCCGGCTGCATCGGGGCCTGGGAAAGGGAGGTCAGGCGCGCGGCGCCGGTGAGCACCAGGGCGGTGCCCATCCCGGCATTGTGCCCAAAGACGATATCCGTCTCCGGCCGGTCGCCCACCATCAGGCATTGGTCGGCCCGCACCTCCAGGCATTGGAGGGCGATGTCGGCCAGCAGTCGGTGGGGCTTGCCGGCGAATAACTCCACTTTTCTGCCGCTGCAGGCCTCCACGGCCGCGGCGATGGCTCCGCAGTCCGGCAGATATCCGCCGCCGGCCACGGGACAGGAGACGTCTGGATTGGTCGCCACCAGCCGGGCACCATTGAGCGCCGCCGTCAGAGCGTCGCTGAGCTTGCGGTAGCCAAAGTCTCGATCCCACGATAGGACCACCACCTCCGCCTCCAGAGGATCGCTGACGATCTGCAGCCCGGCCACGATGAGGTCCTCAATCAGGGGCGTCTCACCGATGACATACGTCCGGGCGCAGGGCATATCCCGCGAGAGGTACCGCGCCAAGGCCAGCGACGAATTGAGCACCCACTCCTCCGAGGTCGGGATGCCCAGGCGTGTGAGCTTCTCGGCGTACGCCGCCCGCGTCTCGATGGGCTTGTTGGAGATGAACATCGTCTTGCGCCCGGATTGGCGCAGGGACTGAATCGCCGTGTCGGCTCCGGGGATGAGCACCTGACCCAGGTAAACGGTGCCGTCCAGGTCGAAGATGTAGGCTTCGTAGTCCAGGGCAGACCTCAATGACCTTCCTCCGGCGTGTTCTTGTGAGACCCCGCCGATCGGTAATGGCGGCGGTCGGTGGTGGCGCTCAGTCGGTGTCCCCGGGGCGGGCACAGCGGCAGTCCCAGTCGGCCCCCAGGTTCTCTGTCGTGGCGAAGATGGCCTCCCGCACCTGCCCCACCGCGGCATCCATGATCCGCCCGACCTCGTCTTCAGTCAGTGGCCGACCGGAGATTCCGGCGGCGTAGTTGGTGACGATGCAAAGGGTCATGTAGCACAGCCCCGCCTCGCGCGCCAGCACCACCTCCGGCACTCCGGTCATGCCCACCAGATCACCGCCGAGGAGGTGGAACATGCGGATCTCCGCCGGGGTCTCGAACCTGGGCCCCTCGGTGCAGACGTACGTGGCGCCCTCGCGCACGGCCGGCCCCAGCGCCGCCAGGCTCTCGGACGCCCGTCGACGTAAGGCGGGGCAGTAGGGCTCTGTCACGTCCACGTGCCGTACTCCACCCTCCTCACCGTCATGGAAGGTTAGCGGGCGCGACTTCGTGAAGTCGATGAACTGATCCGGCAACACCAGAGAGCCCGGCTCCAGGCTCTCATCAATGGTCCCCACGGCGTTAGTGGCGATAATGCAGCGGCACTTGGCATCGCGCAGGGCGGCGATGTTTGCCCGATAGTTGATCCTGTGCGGGGGGAGGCTGTGCCCGGCCCCATGGCGGGCCAGGAAGAGCAGCTCGTGCTCGCCGTGGAGGACGCGGGAGAAGGCGGCCTCGCCATAGGGCGTACGAACGGTGGCGGCCTCTGATTCGCCCAGGGCGTAGACCCCCGTCCCACCGATGATGCCGATCCGCATGTGGTTCACCTGGCCTTACCTTGGCCCGTTCTGTGCCCGACAGGATGCAGGCAGAAGGCCGGGCGCGGGGGCCCGGCCTTCTGGTG
>CAYRFY010000230.1:0-11245 GCA_964423635.1 uncultured Armatimonadia bacterium
ACGGCTCGGCGCCGCCGCTCTGTAGGGCGCGGGCCTGTACCGCGCCGAGGGGGCCCTCCAACGCCGACGACGAACGGCGGCGGCGCACAGGTCGCCGCCCTACAACGGCCAACGCACGGGACGCTATATACATGCGGCGGGGAAGCGCCATCCCGTCTTGCGAAACGACTGCAAACTGCGAGATAGCGGCACCAAAACTCGCCTCAAACGTCGAGAACGCGCCCACATGGGCATCTGGAGGGGCCTCGGCCGGCGTAGCGGAGGGCGTAGCGGCGGACCGCGGAGCCGCAGGGAAGCAACCGGTGAGCGTTCGAAACAAACTGCAATGGAGCCAAAACCCATGTCAGACAAGACCGCACAAAGCGAGCTGGCTTTCGTCGGGACGTATACTCAGCGCGGGAGCGAGGGGGTCTATGTCTACTCGGTGGATGCCCGCAGCGGCCGTCTCCTGCCACTGAGCCATGTGGGCGGGGTCCAGAACCCCTCCTTCGTGGCCCCACACCCCACGCGCCCGTTTGTGTACGCCGTACACGAGACCGGGGCGGACGCCGCCGTCATGGCCTTCTCTTTCGACACGGAGAGCCATTCGCTGCGGCCCCTCAACCGCCAACCGGCCCACGGCTCGTCCCCCTGCCACCTGTCCGTCGACCAGACGGGGAAGGTCGTGGTCGTCGCCAACTACAGCAGCGGCACGGTGAGCATCTACCCGGTGGAGGATGACGGGAGCCTGGGGGAGGCTTCGCAGGTGATCGCGCACGAGGGCAAGAGCGTGAACCCCAAACGCCAGGAGGGACCCCACGCCCACTCGGCCACCATCGACCCGACGAACCGCTTCGTGTTCGTGGCCGACCTGGGCCTGGACCGCCTCATGGCCTACGCCCTGGACGCTGAGAAGGCCACGCTGACGGCTTTGCCGGAGCGCACGGTGAGTGTGGCTCCCGGCGCCGGTCCGAGGCACTTCGCGTTCCACCCCACGGGACGCTTTGCGTACCTCATCAACGAGCTTTGCAACACCATCGTGGCCTACTCCTACGACGGGGGCGCAGGCCGGCTGGAGGAGCTCCAGACGGTGCCCACGCTGCCGGAGGGCTTCCCGGGGACGAGCCACTGCGCCGACATCCACGTGGCACCTTCGGGCCGCTTCGTCTACGGCTCCAATCGCGGGCATGACAGTCTGGCGATCTATGCGGTGGATCAGGACACGGGGCTGTTGAGCTTCGTGGGCCACACATCCACCGGCGGCGGAAACCCCAGGGGGTTTTGCATCCATCCGTCCGGACGATGGATCTGGGTAGGCAATCAGGATACCGATAACATTGTGACGTTCGCGGTGGACGAGGAGGCCGGCACCCTGACGGCCACGGGGGACGTAGCGGAGGTGTCGATGCCGGTGTGCATCCGCCTGACGGCAGGGGTTCATTGACCCCGGAGGCGGTCTGGGTGTAACCTTAGCGGGTAGAAACACACTTCTCGGTGAGGGGCCGGCCGTTCCCGGACCCGCCTTCGCGCCTGCCGACAGTTCCCGTGCCTTCCCGCCCCTGCTCCGCAGGCCGCACGCGAACGTTCATCTCTCAGCGCCGCTCGCCGGCTTCCGCCACAGTGCGGAGCCGGCGGTCCTGCGCTGTGCCGATAGGATGGCTGGTTTCGTGATGTACCACAGTCGCGACTCAATGCCGCAGCCTGTCCGCCCGGCCCGTGGGCGACCCTTCGCGCTGCCCGTCTGTGCCCTCCTGCTGTGGCTGCCGGTGTGTGGCGTGGGACAGGACGCTCCAGGCGTGTGGCCGATGGGTCCTACTCCTCAGCCGGTGGCTCCGGCGCCGACGCCCCTTGTAGCCGCCGCGCCCCTGCAGGCCGCAATCACCCCCGATCTCGCCGCCGCCATCGCCCGGAACAACGGTCTGGATGTGGCGTTGGCGCGGGTGGCGGTGTGGCGGACGCGTGCGGCCCTGCTGGAGACAGACGCCCTCGAGGACATCCGCGCCTCCGCCTCCGCTTCGTACAGTGTGAGCGGCAGCTTTGGGGACGAACCCTCAGGTGACAGCCGGAGCGGGAGCGTCTCGCTGAGCAGGACGCTATTCCGCACGCCGCGGATCATCGCCACCGGCGACGTGGCCCAGGCCGATGTGGCCCGGGCCCTGGCGGACGAGCCCGTCACCGTCCGCGAGCTGGAGCTGGCGGCGCGGCTGGCGATCTACGATATCCTGCGCCAGGAGCAACTGGTGCGCGCGGCCTCGGAGCAGACCAGGATGCGGGAGGCTCACCTGGACCTGACCCGCCTGCTGCGCCAGGCCGAGACCGTGGCCGACTTCGACGTCGTGCAGGCCGAGACCGCGACCTCCGCGGCCATCGGCGATGAGGTGGCCGCTCGCTCCACACTGGAGCAGCTTCTGGCCAACCTCAAGAACCTGCTCACCTTGCCGCAGGACACCGAGCTGGCCGTAGGCCCTGGAACACCGCCGACGGTACCCGGAGGCACGGCGCAGGAGCGGCTGGAGCTGGCCTGCCAACTGCGCCCCGAGATCGCGCGGGCCCTGGCCTCGATCGGGCAGTCCGAAGCCTCTGTCCGCCTGGCGGCCACCACCTCGGATTGGACCACCGGACTGTCCGGGTCTCTGTCCCATAGCCCACTGCTGGACGGCAGCGCGAAGATCCGGTGGCGGGTCGGCGCCAGCGGGAGCAAGACCCTGCTGGACGGAGACGCAGAGGTTACCGCCGAGCTGCAGGCGGCCGCCCGGCTCCAGGCAACCGAGCTGGAGCTGGAGGCCCTGCGACACGACATCTCTCTGGAGCTGGCCCAGGCCGACCTGGCCCTGCAGGATGCCTGGGAGCGTCTGAATGTGGCGGAGGCAGGCATCAGGGAGGCCCGCGAGACCCTGGCCATCGCTCAGGTGCGCTACGAGGTTCAGTACGGCACGGGGATCGAGGTTCTCGATGCCCAGACGGCGTTGACGGTGTTGGAGATCGAGGCGATCAACGCTCAGTTCGATATTTACTCCGCCATTACTCAGTTGCGCTACGCCATGGGTGTCGACGGGCAGGCTCCATAGATATCCCGCGCCCGCGTGCCGCCCCGTGGGGCCGCTGCATCGCGGCCATGGATGGCGATACCGCGCGACGCATCACTTCATCGAGGCTCTTGAGGGGAACCGTATGCGGCGTTTTCTACCCTATGTGTGGATCGTGCTGGGCATAGCAGTCATCGCCGGTCTGGCCGTGTTCCTCCACAAACGGAAGACGGCCCAGGACGGTATCAAGACCGAGACGATCAAGGTAGAGCGGCAGGATATCGTCGTGTCGGTGACCGCGGTGGGTGTGCTTGAGCCGCTGACCACGGTGGATGTGAAGGCCAACGTGGCCGGTGAGATCGTGGAACTGGCGGTGGACCGGGGTGACCGCGTCATACGCGGTGACCTGATCGCACGGATCGACCCCACCGAGACGCAGGCCGCCTACGATCAGGCGCTGGCGGACGTCACGTCCGCTCAGGCGCGGATCCGGGAGGCACAGGCGGAGTTGGATCGCCAGAGCCGGCTGCAACCGGCCCAGGTCAGCGCCGCGGGAGAGGGCGTCAAGACCGCCCGTGCCCGGGTGAACCAGGCCACGGCCTCCCTGGATCACCAGGCGGTGGTCACTCAGACCACCATCAAGCAGCGCGAGGAGGCCATCAAGACGGCGGAGGCCCGGGTGCGGCAGGCCCAGGCGAAGGCGAACTCACAGCCCACCATCACCGAAACCACCGTACGGCAGGCCCAGGCCCAGATGGACGCAGCTCAGCAGGGACTGGCCAAGCTCAGGAAGGCCGTGCATCCCCAGGAGCGGGCCTCGGCGCAGTCCAATATCCAGGCCGCCAAGGTGAACCTCGACAATCAGACCAAGACCCTCCAGCGACTGCGCACGCTCAATACCAGGGGCGGCATCTCGTTGCAGGAGGTCGAGGACGCCGAGCGGGCTACGGCGGATGCGCAGGACCGCTACACTCAGGCCCAGGCCGCTTTGGATAGTCTCAGCGAGCGCCAGGCCGCCGAGATCAGCGAGGCACAGGCCGGCATCGAGCAGGCCCAGGCGGCGCTGGACAAGGCCAATGCGGGCCGCAGTGATGTGGTCGTCGCCAGGGAGGAGCTGGCCGCTGCCAGGGCGTCCCTGAAAGAGGCGGAGGCCGCCCTCGAGGCGGCCGTGGCCGGCAAGGCCCAGGATGTCGTAAAATACGAGGACGTCAGGGCCGCCGAGGCGGGTGTGGGCGAAGCCCGGGCCCAGACCCAAGTCGCCCGGGCCAACGCGGCGCAGATCCGCGCCAGCGCTCAGCAGCTCGCGCAGGCGCGGGCCGCCGCCAGAAAGAGCGAGGCCGGGCTGGACAATGCCCGCAAGAACCTGGCCTATACCACGGTCGTCGCTCCGCGTGACGGCGTGGTCATTGACCGGTTTGTGGAGGAGGGCACCGTCGTCACCTCCGGCCGCTCCTCCGTTGCCCAGGGGATCAACATCGTCACTCTCGCCGACGAGAGCCGCATGTTCGTGCTGGCCGAGGTGGATGAAGCCGATATCGGCCAGGTCAAGGTCGGCCAGGAGGCCGAGATCGAGATCGAGACCTTCCGTGACCGCAAGTTCAAGGGCCGCGTGATGGAGGTCTACCCCAAGGGCGAGGAGATCGAGAATGTCACCATCTTCCGCGTGCGGGTGGAAGTCTTGGAGCAAGACCCCATCCTGCGCACCGGCATGACGGCGGAAGTCAATATCATCATCGCCCGCAAGGACAATGTCCTCGTGGTGCCGACCGACGCGATCTTCGAACAGGATGGGCAGACCGTGGTCGAGGTGCCCAGAGGCGAGGGTACCGAGCAGATCAAGGTCGACAAAGGACTGTCGAACTTCGAGTGGACCGAGGTCGGCCCCCCCCTGAAGGAGGGCGACGAAATCGTGCCGGGAACCGGCGGTGGAGGGGCGCCCTTCGGTGGCGGCAACGATTCGAAGCGGACCATGCAGAAGATGATGCGGATGGGAGGCGGGAAGGGCTAACCCATGGCTGTCATCGAGCTAGAGGACATCGTCAAGGTTTACACGACCGGCGATATCGAATACAAGGCACTCCAGGGGATCACCCTCAGCGTCGAAGAGGGCGAGTACGTCAGCATCATGGGCCCATCGGGCTCTGGTAAGTCGACGCTGATGCACAGCCTGGGTTGTCTGGACCGCCCCACATCCGGGAGGTATATCCTGGACGGGGTGGATGTGTCGCAGCTCTCGGACGGCCAACTGGCCACCGTGCGCAACCAGAAGCTGGGCTTCGTGTTTCAGGCCTACAACTTATTGCGTCGGACGTCCGCGCTTGCCAATGTCGAGCTGCCCATGCTGTATTCGAAAAACGGGCACGACCGCCGCCGGCGGGCGCTGGAGGCCCTCAAGACCGTGGGTCTGGAGCACCGTGCCCACAATATGCCCAATCAGATGTCCGGCGGTGAGCAGCAGCGGGTGGCCATCGCCCGCGCCCTGGTGAACAGACCCCGGATCATCATGGCCGACGAGCCCACGGGCAATCTGGACACCAAGACCGGCATCGGAATCCTCAAGCTTCTGCAGGACCTCAACGACAGCGGGGTGACGATCGTGATGGTCACGCACGGGGAGGAAGTGGCCATGCACACTCGCCGTATTGTGTTTCTGAGAGACGGGAGCGTCGAGAGCGATGAGCCGGTGCGGGACCGCCTCACCATCGAGGAGTAAGAGGATAGCCAATGAGCGTGCTTGAATCTATCATCGTCGCGCTGGTCGCCATCAGGGCCAACAAGATGCGCTCAGTGCTGACGATGCTTGGCGTCATCATCGGCGTGGGCTCGGTCATCGCCATGATCGCCATGGGGCGAGGGGCCAGTGCGGATGTGGAGGAGCGCATCAAGTCCATGGGGACGGACCTGCTCACCGTCTGGCCCGGAGAGGCCAGGGCGGGCAGGATGTTCGGCGGACTGGGCAGCCGCGACGCACTGAAGCTCCCCGACGCCTACGCGATCCTGGAGAAGTGCGAGGACGTGGTGGCGGTCGCTCCCCAGGTGAGTGGCACGGCCCAGGCCAAGTGGTCCAATCGCAGTGGTGATCCCCAGGTCGTCGGCACCACCGCCAGTTATCCCTCGGTGAACAACCACGCCGTGGAGAGTGGCCGGTTCTTCTCGGAGCGCGAGGCCCGTGGCTCGGCGGCGGTGTGCCTGCTGGGAACCACGACCCGTGACAACCTCCTGGGACGCAATGACCCCATCGGCCAGCGGATCCGCGTCAAGAACATCCCCTTCGATGTCATCGGGGTCCTGCAGTCCAAGGGTGACGGCAGCGGCTTCCGCGACCCCGATGACATCATCGTCATCCCCATCAGTGTCGCGATGCGACGCGTCTTCGGGCAGACCCATGTCGACCGCATCTTCGTGCAGGGCAGGAACGGTAACCTCGATGAGGCTACCAAACAGATCGAGAAGCTGCTGCGGATCAGGCACAAGATCCGCCCCGGCAAGCCGGACGACTTCAACGTCAGGGCCCAGACCGAGATTCTCAGCACCTTCAGCGAGACCTCGGCCACCTTCACCAAGCTCTTGGCCAGCATCGCCGCCATGTCCCTGCTGGTGGGCGGCATCGGTGTGATGAACATCATGCTGGTCTCGGTGACCGAGCGCACCCGGGAGATCGGGATCAGGAAGGCCGTGGGGGCGACCCGGCGGGACATCCTGATGCAATTTGTCATCGAGTCGCTGACCCTCTGTCTGGTGGGGGGCCTCATCGGAACTGCCATGGGGGTCGGGGCGGCGGTGATGATCTCGAAGCTGGCGGGCTGGCGCACCATGGTCACGGGTGGCTCAATCCTGCTGGCCTTCGCCTTCTCCGCCGCGGTGGGGATCGGCTTCGGGATCTACCCGGCCCAGAAGGCGGCACTCCTCCACCCCATCGAAGCTCTGAGGTACGAGTAGAGCCCTCCAGCACGACCGCAACGCCGCGCGGCACCCGCTGCGCGTACGGTGCTGTCCTACTCACTGGCCGCGGGTAAAACGCCTGATGACCGCTCGCGAGCGCCTCCTGGCCGCACTCTCCGGCGACACGGTGGTCCCGCCACCCGCGGCGCCGATCTACCTGCAGCTCTACCTGGAGCCACGCCGGCGCCGCCATCTGGCCCAGGTCTACTCAGAGATGGCCGCGGGCGAGATCGAACTGCGGCCGACCTTCGAGCAGGAGATCGAGGCACGCCTGGAGGCGCTGGACAGGTCTCTCTCGGTGTTCCGTCATCCCCCGGCCTGGCTGCCGATCGAGCTGGGCCCCGGCCGTGCCGCCGTCCACGGCTGCAGGGTGCGGCCGGGACCGCACCAATGCCTGTGGTACCCGCCCGGCGGCGGCGAACCCACCGACCTTCTGGCCCCCTTCGACAATCGTCACGGCGACCTATGGGAGTGCGAGGGCGAGCTACCCGACCCCGGGCTTTCGCTGGCCGATCGGCCACCACCCTCGGTGGCTGCCATCGCCGACGGCGGCGCTTTGGAGTACACGACCCGGGCCATGTCGCGCTTCGCCGACCGCTTCCTGCTGTACGGCTCGACGGGAGCGCCCTTCTGGCACTGCTACTCCCGTCTGGGGTTCGTCGGCCTGATGGCGGGGCTGCGCGAGCGCCCCGACCTCGTGGATGCCTGGGCGCAGGCCGACCTGCAGCGTCTCCTGGCCGGCGCCGCTGCGCTCCGGCACGCCGGCGTGTCCTGCATGTTCGTCGAGGAGTGTCTCTCCGGGGCAGACCTCATCTCTGTCGCCGACTATCGTCGCCACGCCTGGCCGGCAACCCGCGACCTGCTGGCGGGCCTCAGGGACATGGGCTTTCGGGTGGTCTACTACTATTGCGGAAGCGTCGAGGGACGGCTCGAGTACTTGGCCCACTTGCCCGCGGACGCCCTGGCCTTTGAGGAATCGAAGAAGGGCTTCACCATCGACCTGGGGCGGATCCGCGAGGCCCTCGGGTCGGACAGACTGCTGTTTGGGAACACCGACGCGGTCCTGCTGCGCGACGGCTCCGCGGCGCAGATCGCCGCCGAAGTCGCCCGGCAGTACGCCGCCGCGGGGCCGCGCTTCGTCGTCAGCCAGGGCAGCCCGGCCACGCTGGACACGCCACCGGAGAAGCTGGATGTGCTGGGGAGAGTCTGCGAGTCTGCGGGTCACGAGTCGCGCGTCGACGGCATCAACGGCTAGCGGCACCAACGGCCGACGGCGTCAACAGCGACGGCGCCGACGGCTCGCACCAGACGAGGCGCCCCTGCCGGGGCGGGACGGCAACCTCGTGGCGGTTCTCCTCTATGCAGTCTCCGCCCCTCTCAGGGTCTCTATGGCGCTCTGCGTCTGACTTCGTGCTCTCCGTGCCGTACGGATCGGGCCGCTCGGCCCCATCCATGTGGTGAGACGTCGCCTTTCCCGCTCCCGGCGCGTTTCACTTTCCGAGCACCAGCTCATTGCCCGTGCGCTGCACCTTCGGGACCCCCAGCGAGGCATCCCACGGCACCACGTACTCCACGCCGGGGAGCAGGTCGAAAGCGTCATCGGCCACGGGCGCCTCTCCGTCCAGGTCGAGACAAATGCCCCAGACGAAACAGTCCGAGGTGAAGCGGGCCTCGCCGGCAACCACCTCCACCTTCACCTGGGCATCCTTCAGCCGCAGGTTGGAGAAGCGTTCCAGCAAGAGCCGGTGCTGCGCCACCGGCCGCCCATCCTGGAGCAGTACCGCGAACGCCCCATGAGCCTCGAGGCCCAGCTTGCGCCAGCGGTCGAGAGGCAGGCGGGCCAGCAGCGTCGAGCTGTTGGCCGAGAGTCGCACCACCGTGGTCTCATCCAGCGGGGTGCCGCCGGCGAAGGCAAAGACGCCGAAACGCAGCACACCCTCCCACTCCTGCGGGCCGTCGTTGACGCCATAGACCCCGATCTCATTGCCATCTTGCGCCACCACAACGGTGACAGGTCGGAACGCGCGTCGCACCGGGTGGTACGAGAGCTTCTTCCGCAGATAGTAGTCCACGATGGTCCAGCCGTGGGTGACGGGCCAAGAGTCGTTGTACATCCAGAAGATCGCCGAGGAGCAGGTGTACATCCGCCGCCGGTAATTGTCGATGTACTCGCGGAGGCCCTCGGCCTGCAAAAGAGAGCTGGCGAACACGTACTGCTCGAGGTCCATCTTGGCCGCATCGAGGCCGAGCCAGAAACGCACCGCTTCGTAGGTGATGCACCCCTCGCCGCGCCAGAAGTTGGCGGCATTGTCGTGGTGCTCCCAGGCCAAGGACCTGAAGGCGCAGGCATCGCCCAGGCATTGGCGGAGTGTAGCCGGTGAGCTGGCGCCCAGCACACCGCCCTCGTTGGGGAAGCGGTCCACGAAGTCGCGATAGTGCCAGAAGTCCACCCCGAACTCGCCCAGCGTCACCGACCACGGGTGCTGATCGCCTACGGTGGGATCATTGGGGAAGACGTGGTCCGGGGAGTGGGGCGAGCTGGGCCAGTACGGCCGGGAGGGGTCCTCCTGCTTGAGGATCACCGGGATCACGTGATGGTACAGACTGTAGTCGGGCAGCGCGCGACCGGACTGGTCGTAGCCCCACGCCCAGGCACCCCACTCCAGCTCGTTATTGCCGCACCACACCACCAGCGAGGGGTGGGCGGCCATGTCCCGGCTGTTCCAGGTGATCTCGCGACGCACCTCGGCCATGAAAGCCGGATCGTCGGCGGGGTACTTGGAGCAGGCGAAAGCCAGGTCGTGCCAGACGAGGATACCGGCCTCATCGCACCACGACAGCAGGTCGTCGCCCACATAGACACCACCCCCCCAGACGCGGAGCATGTTGAAGTTGGCGTCGACGGCGAGCTTGACCAGGTCGCGGTAACGCTCGCCGGGGATGCCGGCCACCATCATGTCCGCAGGGACCCAGTTGCCGCCCTTGCAGAAGATCCGGCGACCGTTGACCACGATGATGAAGTGCTCGCCGGTCTCCGGATGAGGGCTGCGGTCGATGGCGACGCTGCGGATGCCGGTGCGGGTCTTGCGCTCTGCCACCATCTCGCCCTCTATCTCCAGCACCGCGGCCACGTTGTACAGCGTCTGCGGGCCGTGGCCCACCGGCCACCAGAGCTGTGGATCGGCGATCTCGATAGTGGCCTCCACGCAAGTCTCGCCGGGCGCAAGCGTTACCTCCCGCTGCCCCCGGTGGACGTGGCCCTCCTCGGCTGTGGCGGCCACCGCCTGGAAGATGGCGGTCCACTCCCGGTTCGCCGGGTTCACCACGAAGGCGCGTACCAGCAGGCGGGCGTTCCCGTGGTCGGCGCTGAGGGTGGGGAGCACCACGAGCTGGTCGATCCAGGGTTCATCGCCGTACTCCAATCGCACATCCCCGGTGATGCCGACGTTGATCAGCCGGGGGTTCCAGTCCCAGCCCGCCTGGTACTGGGCCTTGCGCATCCACTGCCGCTTGTTGAGCAGGGTCTCTGTCGCGGTGTTGTAGGCCTTGCCCTCCCTCTCGGCGGTGTCATAAAGGCCGCTCTCGATGCACACGGTGAGCAGGTTCTTGCCGGGCTTGAGCCCTCCGGTCACGTCGATCCGGCAGGGGCGATGCGCGGTGTTGTGGCGGCCGATCTCCTGGCCATTGAGGAAGATGGTGCAGTTCAGGTCAAGCCGGTCGAAGCACAGTGAGGCAGGCTGGGAGAGCGCCTCGGCGGGCGCTTCGAACTCCGTGCGGTACGACCAGAGCTGTTCCTCGACCCAGCGGGCGCCGAGGCTTCCGGTGCCCACATTGGGATCGGCGATGATGCCCTGGTCGCTCAGGGCGCGGTGCAGCTCGCAGGGGACGGGGACGTCGAGGTAGCGGGCGTCATCGGTGGCCTCGGCGGCGGCGTGCTCGGGGCGGCCGTGGAGGCCTTCGGTCCAGGTGACCCGCCAGGTGCCGGACAGGTTCAGTGAGCTTCTCATTCAAGACACCACTTTCCGCGATGCATTGGATACTGAACCATTCGACCAGGTGGGCAGGGGAACCTGCAGGGCATGAGGACGAGTGCCGGGGGAGCCATGAAGCAAGCGTCGCGACTCCCGGGTGGCACCGGGCGTCGCGCGGAGTTGCGGAGGCCGTGGGAAGCGCGTGGACGCCGGGTCCGTCGCGGGCCGAGGGCGCCTGGAAGCCCGGCCGAGAAGTCTGGCCGGCCCGGCTCCTGTCATTCTGGAGCGTCGGCGTCGCAAGCTCGAGCTTGCGCCGCTTGGGCGAAG
>CAYRFY010000231.1:0-11230 GCA_964423635.1 uncultured Armatimonadia bacterium
GCAGACCTTGCGGAACGCCGTGGCGTACTGCTCGATGATCTCCGGACGGTAGTGCTTGAACCACGGGATGCCGTAGCAGCGCTCGGGGATGCTCTCGGTGACGGGGAGGCTTCCCTTGGGCTGCCGCAGATCGCGGTCGGAGTTGGCGATGATCGTCGGCTTGCCGTGGCCGTAGATGTCGGCCTCGTGGAACAGGGCGTGGGTATGCAAAGGGAAGTTGGCTCCGGGATGAATTCCCGCGCCCTCGGCGGAGACGGCCTGGCAGAACTTGGAGACATGCAGGCCCCCCAGCTCCTCGGGCACGTACAGCCCATGGGCGGCGTACCAGCCGCCGCAGTCGGAGCCCGAGTCCTTGGCGGGCCGGTGGGCGCGGACGCCCGGAACGCCCTCCAGCAGGTCCCAGAAGTAGTTCATCGCCTTCTGAATCTCCTCGCACCGCGCGCGATAGTGCTTGAGCTGCACCCGGCCGCAGGCCGAGGAGAGCTGGTGCATGCGGTACTTGTACCCGCCCCACGGCAGCCCGGCGAAGGGCTTCAGCGACGGGTCCTCACAGGCCTCGGCCGTGCGCTCGTAATGCCCCCAGGCCACGGCACGCTCGAACAAGAGCCTGTCGTTGGTAATCAGAAAGCCGCCCTCTCCCACCGGCAGGGCCTTCCCGGACATCACCGACATCGCATTGCAGTGCCCGATCGTGCCCACCAGCCGCCCTTTGTAGTGGGCGCCGTGGGCATGCGAGACGTCCTCGATCACCTTGATGTTGTGCTTCTCGGCGATGGCCATGATCGGGTCCATGTCACACGGGTAGCCGCAGTAGTGGACGGGAATGATGGCCTTGGTGCGCTCGGTGATCCTGTGCTCGATGTCCTTGGGGTCGAGGCACAACGTATTGGGGTCGACTTCCGCAAACACGATGGTGGCACCCAGCGAGAACGCGGGCAGCACCGAGGCCCAGTACGTCAGGCTGGGGCCGATGATCTCGTCGCCCACTCCCACGCCACAGGCCCACATGGCCGCCTGCAGCGCGCCGGTGCCCGAGCTGTGGGCCACGGCGTACTCCATCCCATGCCACTGGGCGAAGTCCTTCTCGAACTCGCGGGTCACGTCCACCCCCGACATGGCGCCTCGGCGCAGCACATCCAGGACGGCCTGCTCATCTTCCTCGGTGATGATCGGCCAGGTGAACATGTCCCCGGGGTCGGCCTGTACGGCCTTCTCGCCCCCAAAGAGCGCCAACTTGCTACTGGACATTCACATCGTCTCCCTTGGGTCTTGCGGTAGTGGACGGAGAGGGTCTTGCGGCGGCAGACAAGCCCACCGGCGTTGCCGCTCGGCCGGCCCTACGTCTTGTCAATGAGTATCGGCGATGTTACCAGCTTCCCCGACACCACTGCAACATACGAGTGCACCCCCGAAGCGGCCTGCTCGTCCTTCCAGTTGAGCCACAGGCTCGTCTTGCCCTCCCCGAAGGTCTGCGAGAAGCCGCTTATCTCCACGCCATCCCGAAACAGGGCCGAAAACAGCGGCCGCGTGGTGGGGCGCTCGAACTGCAGGTACAGCGAGATCTCCGGCGTCTTGGCCCTGACCGGGCCCTCCTCGCGGGTCCCCGGCATGGGGGTGATATTGAGCCAGTTGATGGTATTGGTGCGACCGCGGGTGGCGCAGGTACGCCGCCTTTTCAGGGCCTCGATCACCGCCTCCGTGGACAGGTCGTCGTCCAGGCCCAGCCAGGTGACGCGCCGCAACTGCTCGTAGCCCGGACTGAGCCACCGGTCTGCCCACTCGATCAGCTCGCGCGCCGGGTTCCAGCGACTGAGGATGCTCACAGGCAGGGCCGGCAACCCCGAGCGAGGGACGAACCGGTACTTGGCCACCCGCGACTGCCAGAGACTGAAGTGATAGTCACTGCCCGTGTAGGCCCAGGGCGGATCGGTGGCCTCACCCCCCTGCTGCGCCGCGGCCCAGCGCGCCTGCATGCCCGAATACAGGGCCATGTCCTCGGCCTCGTGGTCCACCTCGATCAGGTTCCCATAGTAGAAGTCCACACCATCGTCGGGCCGCAGGTTGGCCAGGTCGTAGCGGTAGTCGAAGGGCCCAAAGGTCAGGCAGTGCCCGGCCGCCGCCTTGGAATACGAGAACTGATGGGCCGCCGCCGACACACTGCCGATCTCCGCCAGTCGCTCGCGCAGCCGTCGCGTGGCCGGTGGCGCGCCGGGCTGCGGCATCCAGGAGGACAGGATATTGCGCGAGGGCTTCAGCGGCAACAGACGCTGCAGGGCCCACGGGTCCCGGGAGAAGGCCACCGTGTGAGCCTGCGAACGATCCTGGCTCCCCCCAGACCAGACGGTGGCGATCTCCAGCCCCGGAATGACTACGAAGTCCGGGCCCGACACATCCCGGCACTCCTCGGCGTACCGCGCGAAGCTCTCCCGGTCCAGGCACTCGGCGTGGTCGGTGAAGATCAGGTACTCGTAGCCGTACGCATCCCGCGCCAACTCGCTGAGCCCGCGGACCGTGGACTTGCCGTCGGAGTATCTGGAGTGCAGGTGTATCAGGCCGCGGATCCATCCGCCGGCGCGTCCGTTGGTCATCCGAGCTCACCTCAACGCTGGCTGGCACGAAGACATCCCCGCGCCACCGGTGGCGCGAGGCAGAGGGTCTATTCCCGCACCCGCGCGGGAACACCTTCCGCCCATCGCCCTGCGGTTAGCCACCGGAAAGCACCGCGCTCGCCGCCGGTGGCGGCAAGAAACAGGCCCGAGTCGGAACGGCGCCGACCCGGGCCCGGTGTGGTTGCCATCGCGGTCAGAAGCGGCATCAGGGACAGACCGCGGCGCCCTGTCCCCGAGCGTGTCGGTGCCGCCTCAGGAGCCGAAGTCGGCGGTCTCATCCACCACCGTGCCCCTGGGCAGCGGCACACGATCCCCCACGATCAGCAGCCGGTAGCTCTGGGGCAGCATGCGCAGGGCGACTTTCCCCTGCCCGGC
Source organism: uncultured Armatimonadia bacterium (assembly GCA_964423635.1). Taxonomy (GTDB): domain Bacteria; phylum Armatimonadota; class Zipacnadia; order Zipacnadales; family JABUFB01; genus CAYRFY01. The sequence continues at coordinate 2,985 of CAYRFY010000231.1, forward strand.
CGAGGGCAGTTCCTTGTCAAACATAGCGTCCACGATGCCGCCGGCGGCCGGGATATTCGGGCCGAGGGTGATCTCGCCTGCCCAGGGCCGGTCTTCCAGGTTCGAGACCACGATGAGGGCCCGCCCCTTGTCCTTGTCCACCCAGGCGCTGGATAGCGGCCCCGCGGGGCGGCAGTTGACGACCGGCCGGTCCTCCCAGTAGGGAATGAACTCCGTTCCCACGAAGGCATCGCGGATGTGCTTGACCCGCACCCACGGCTCCGTCTTGGGCGCGTAGCCCGCGCGGTACTCATAGTAGCGCACCGTGCCGCCACCCACCCCGCGCCACATGTCGTGCAAGATCAGCATGGAATCCCACTGGTTCGGCGTCAGGCCCAGCTTCAAGAACGCCGGCCACAGCCCCAGCGTCGCCACGCCATTGTGGTGCGTCATGAAGTACGCCCGGAACTCGGAGGGTGTGGCCACATCCAGGATCGTGGCGCCGCGATGGTAGTGCAGCTCGCCCGTTACCTTCTGATCGCAGAAGCTGCCGATGGCGAAGACCTCGTGGTTGAAGTGGCTCCTCACCAGGCAGGGCTTGGGCGCCTCAACGTGGGTGTAGATGTACAGCCGCTCGATGAAGTCGCGGATGGCCCACAGAGGATAGCTGCCGCGCCGGCGGCCCTGGGCGTCCGTCCAGCCCAGACCGTCCAGCTCGTTCTCAAGCAGCCGCGGCAGACAGGTGGCGTCCATGTAGATGCCGTCGAAGCCGACCTGCTCCATGGTGTAGCGGGCGCCGTCCAGCCACCAGTCGGCGAACACGCTGGCGGGATTGTGCAGGAACGCGCCCCACCCGATGTTCCTGATGGGTTCGGCCAGCATCTCCTGACCGAAGCCGCGGAACCCCGGAATGTTGGAGCTCACCCCCCAGCCGGAGTACGGCGTGGTGATGAACCCGTTTTCGTGAACCATCGCGATGTAATCCTTCAGCACCCCCTCGTTGGCGGGGTTATAGGTCCGCGGGGCACCGAACTCGTTGTCATCGCACATGTAGGTCCGCACGTCGTTGATCCCGGTGCGCCGGTAGGCGTCGAAGTACTGCTTCCTGAGCTTGAGATCGGCATTGAACGCCTCCTTGGCCGGATGCGCCTCGGAGGCCGGGAAGATGCGCATGCCCGCGCTGCTGTCCTTGGTCGGTGTCACCGTCAGACCGAAGGTCGTGCGCCACGGCTCGTTGAGAGTGAGCGGCTTGTCGATCAGCGCCACCTCAAGCACCGTGGCCCGGGGAGTGCGGCGCAGGGCGATCACCTTGTCTTCGTCGGCGTTGGACCAACCCCGGTCGCTCTCTGAGAACCACTGGATGCCCCTGTCCTCGGCACCCACGAAACAGGCGTAGGTGAAGGGGATCGCGCCGTCCGGGTAGGCTTTGAACCACTCGTCCAGACTGCCGGCGAACCCATCGTCCACCATGCGCTGGGGGTCGGTGTACAGGCTGTTGTGGATGGCCAGACGTGCCCACCGGGGCGAGATCGGGATCTGCAGGACGAGCTCAGGAAGCCGGGCGCCGGCGCCGGTGGGCGATACTTCCAGCTCCACCCGCGCCGTGCCGTCGTAATGGAGGGTCGTCAAGGCCTGGAAACGCAGGCCGGGTGCATCCCCCTGGGCCAGGAATACCGCATCGCGCGGGTCCGCCGCACTGCTGGCCAGTTGCCAGCGCACGTTGACGTCTCCGGTGCGCCACTGGATCGGGGCGGCCAGTACCTGTTCGCCCCGGGCAGTCACGGCTGCAGGCAGGCCGCAGTCACCGAACTCAATGCGTCGTTGCCACAGGGCCGCCGTCCGGTCCCCCTCCATTTTGATCGGCTCGAAGGGCTCCGGCACCACCCGGGAGCGGCCGATCTGGTTGGAGAACCAGCTCGGGGTGGGCTCGCGCTGTAGCTTGCTGGAATTGGTGAGGACCTCAGTTCCGTTGGCCCTCAGCAGCCTCGCGGTGACCTCCCCCTGTTGCCCCGGCGCAAATCCCGTGGTGGATAGATACGTGTGGACTGTCTCCATGGCCGGCTGTACGGGAGCCGTCTGCCGGTCGAGCTGGCGCCCGCCGGCGCGGAGGGAGAACTCCACCCGGTCCTGGCCCTCGATCTTGAGGTTGCGCAGGGAGGCCTCGGCGCGGACCTTCTCATGCTTCAGGAAATGCGGACGCAGCGTGAGCTGCAGGCCCGATTCCACGGTGAACGGCACCACCTGCGCGCAGACCACCCGACGCGTCGCCGTATCGGTGAAGGACCAGGCGCAGATGTACTCTCCCGGCTCTGCGGGCGTCTCGAGGTTGTAATAGCCCGAGCCGCCCGGCTTGACGGTGAGCTTGCCCGCGCGTTCACCCACCAGACGGAATCGGTCCGTGAGTTCGCGGAGCAGATCCGCCTCGCTGCGGAAGGCCTGAACCTCCTGGTCCGCCTCCACCAGCGGCTTGCCCGTCTCCCGGATATGCAAGACGCGGTCCCACACGCCATAGAGGTCCAGGGCCCCCTCCGGTCTGCCGCCCGCCCTGTACAGTTCCGCACGCCCCTCCAGGACAATCTCGCTCTGGCCCTGGTTAGTGAACACCTGCCGCAGACCCACCGTGTCCTCTGTCTGACTGCCCGCCCTGGTCAGCGGCCCCACACTGTTGAGCCGGCTGATGGGCGCATCTTCCACGAACTCGATGCGCGCCAGATGCGGTGAGCTGTACCCCTCAGCGTTGATGTTCCGAATCATCCCCAGATCGATCATCTTCCGGGTCGGAGTAAGCTGCTGGTTCATCAGGTTGATGAACCAGACCGCCCCCGGCCGGGGCTTCTCAGCCTGACTGAACTGATCCACGGGGATGGCCAACTCCGCATGCCAACTGTTGGTGCCGGCACGCGTTGCCTTGTAGACCCACTTGCCCTCCCAGCCCTTATCACCCTCGGAGCTGCCCACCTCTCCCCTCTCATTGCTCCAGGCACTCATCACATTGCCGACGAACGCGTAATAGTGCTTGATCCCGTTCTCGGGACGCCCCGGTCGAACCACCACCTCGACGTTGTCGTCCTGCCACCAGATGTCTTCATGCTGTCCTGCGGTGAACGTTCCGCGCGGAGTGGGGGTCAGGGTCGGCCGCCCCACCACGACGCCCACGTACACGAAGTCATCGTCATAGCACCAATAGCTGCGGACGGGCCACTCGGTCAGCGAGCCGGTATCCTCATCTACGAACCCCTGGACGCCTGCGGCGTGGTACCATTCCTGGTAGCCCACGTTCCCATCGATCTTCGGCGCCGCCGGGCGAGCCCGCGGCACCGCGACCACCACCTGCCTGGCCCACCAATCGGGGATCGTTCCTATCGTCTGCCCCCACGCCGGAGACAGAGCCGCCGACAGAGAGCCCAGAAGAAAGAGAAGGGTTACAGCGCGGCCGGTGTCAGTAGTCTGCATCGCCACTTGTGTCCTTTCCGCGGCGCCCGCGGCCCGCGGGCCGCCGTGACGCCGTTCAGCCGGAACCCCGACCATCCCACCAGTACGTCCGGAACTCCTCCATGGCGCTCAGCAGGGCATCCACGTTCTTTGCCGGGGTCGGCGGGTAGATCCCGCAGATCATCTCCAGCCCACCTTCGGGAGAGCCCAAAGTCCGCACCTCGTACTCAATGAGGTCGCGGATCTCTTGAGCCGTGCCGAAAGGCACCACCGTCTGGCGGTCGATGTCCAGGCGGATACAGAATCGGCCCTTGATCTCCCGCGCCAGGTTGTCCACGCCATTGCACAGATCCTGTGGGTTGATGATGTTTACCCCCGCGAAGCAGAACTCATCCATCAGGCCCATAATATGGCCGTCGCTGTGCAGCGCCACCAGCATCCCCGCCTCCGCGCACGGGGCAATCAGCTTCTCATACGCCGGGGTGATCCACTTCCGGAACATGGCCGGACTGATGATCGATGCCGTCTGGGTGCCCAGGTCCTCCCCCAGCTCCATCAGGTCCACACCCATACCCACGTACTGCTCGATGATCCTCATGTTGTGCTCGACCAGGATGTCGATCAATCCCTGCAGCCGCGGGTCCTCCGTGGCCATGTCCAGCATCAGATTCTCAAACCCCCGCAGGTACGTCAGGCGCATGAACAAGAACCCGTGCGGCACGCCACCCGAGGTGAGCTCACCCCGCTGCCTCGCCGCCGCCACCGCCCTCCGTCTCGCCTCCCAGTCCACGGGGCCGCGATCGCCGGTGAGCAGCGGGTCCGGCGGTTGCCAGGTCTCCATCGCGTCCCAGTCGGCCAGGGGATGCCTGGTCACTACGCCCTCCAGGCCGTCGATGGCCGCCTCCCACACGCAGCCCCACGAGTCGGTGAACGCCTCACCCGCCCGGTGCGCCGGACCCGGGTCCCAGTTGTCATAGTCGCGCTTCCCCTTCTCAAATCCGGGGAACAGGGCCGGATGCCGCGCCAGAACCTCCTCCAGATCGTGGCGCAGTTGGTTCCACGAGGCCCCGGAGATGGCTACGTGCATCGGGATCCACTCAGGTGTCTGGAAGCGCGCATTGCGGATGGTGTTCTCACGGTTCGAAAGTGCCATACATGCCCTCCGGAGTCGGCGAGTCGGCGAGTCGCAAGTCAACGGCTGTCAACGGCGACGGCGGTCAACGGCACTGGGCGGTGGCCCGGCCGTCCGCCATCTCTCGCCCGCAAGCTCGAGCAGGTGCCCGGTTGTGCCGCACCCGCCACGCATCACGCGCCACGCGCCACGGCCGTTCAATCCTACCCCATCATCTCCCGCATCTGCGCGATGCGCGTCGACAGCCCGCCCCGCACGAAGCCCAGGTCGCCGCCGATGTTGAGCATGTGCACCCCCACCGCCAGCCAGCGTTTGGTCAGCTCCGCCGAGGGCGATACGGTGGCGATGATCTTCTGGTGCTTGTGGGCCAGCTCAAAGACGCCGTCAATCGCGCTGATGAGCTCCTCGTCGGTGGTGGATCCGGCGATCCCCATGTCCATGGACAGGTCGCCGGGGCCCACGAGGACACCATCGATGCCCGGGGTCCTGATGATCGCTTCGGCGTTCCGTACCCCTTCGACCGACTCAATCTGCGGCAGCAGCACCGTGGCATCATTGGCTCTGGGGAACACCTCCGCCGGTGTGGAGCCGAAGGAGCCGTAGCCCAATCCGCGGCTCCCGAAGTTGAACCCGCGCTTGCCCTCCGGCGGAAACTTGCCGTACTCGGCGATCTGCGCCGCCAGCTCCGGGGTATGGCACTGGGGAATGACGATGATCCTGGCTCCGGCCTCCAGCCCGCCGAGGACCGAGGCCCGGGTGCCGTCGGGGACGCGGAGCATCGGGATGACCCCGCGCAGCTCCGCCGCCCGGCACAGGTGCTCGACATGCATCAGGTCCACACTGCCGTGCTCGCTCTCGATCCAGACGAAGTCGATGCCACACAGCCCGGCCACCTCCACCACGGCGGGAGACATGGAGCCGAGACTGAATCCAAGCAGCGTGGGTCCGGAGCGGATCTTCTCCCTGAGCGATACTGACTGCGTCAAGATGGGTCACTCCTTTGGTCGTCGGTCACCGGTGGTATGAGCAGGCCGCGTGTGCGGTACGTCCGGCACACCCGGGCCGGCCTTTGACGGTTGGACGCTTGGGCGTTCGCCTCTCCGGACCCGCGCGAGCGGCAGGACGAGGGCCTCAACGGAGGGGTCGGTCCGTTCGGCGCCTGCTCACTTCCACACGCCGGCAATCGCCCGCCCGCAATGGGGGCATTTGCCGCCCGCTATCACACTGCGGCGCACCTGCAGGCCCAGCCGCTCCACCAGTACCTTGCCGCAGCCGGGGCAGAAGGTGCTCTCATACTTGTGCCCCGGCACGTTGCCCAGATACACATAGTCCAGGCCCGCTTCCCGCGCGATATCGTGGCATCGCTCCAGGCTGGACTGGGGGGTAGGCGGGATGTTCTTCATCCGGTACTGGGGGATGAAGCGCGAGAAATGCAGGGGCGTCTCCCGGCCCAGGTACTGCTTGACCCAGCTCGCGAGCTTCCCTACATCGCCCGGAGAATCGTTGAGGCCGGGGATCACGAGGTACACCACCTCCAGCCACTTGCCCAGTTTCTTGACACGGTTCATCGTGTCCAGCACCGGCTGCAGGGTGCCCACGCAGTAGCGCTTGTAGAACTCCTCGGTCACGCCCTTGAAGTCGATCTTGACCGCATCCAGGTGCTGGGCCACGCGAACCATCGGATCGCGGTTGATATAGCCGTTGGAGATCATCACCGAGGCCAGCCCCGCGGCCTTCCCGGCTTTGGCGGTATCGTGCATGTATTCATAGAAGGTCACCGGCTCCGTGTACGTATAGGCGATGACCCTGCAACCCTGGGACTTGGCCAGCTCGACGGCCTTCTCCGGCGGCAGGTGTCGGCTGTCCACCTGCTCCGGCCGCGACTGCGACAGCGCCCAGTTCTGGCAGTTCTTGCAGTCGAAGTTACACCCCGCCGTGCCGAACGACAGCGCCCGCGACCCGGGCAGGAAGTGGAACAGCGGCTTCTTCTCGATCGGGTCGATGTTCAGCGCCCCCGCCGAGCCGTATACCAGCGTGTAGTAGGTGCCCTCCCGATTCTCCCGTGACCCGCAAAAGCCACGCTCGCGGTCCCCGACCTCACACTGCTTGGGACAAACCTTGCACCGGATCCGGCGCTGCGACAGCTTCTCGTAGTACATGGCCTCCTTCATGCGCAGGGGCGAAGCGGCCCGGGCCGAGGCGGGCAGCACGGCGTCCACCGCCGCCGTCGAGCACAGTGCCGCGGCCCCCGCCGCGGCGGAGACCTGAACGAACTCCCGTCGGTTAAGCCTCTCAGACACGGCAATCCCTCTTCCCCACCCCGCTGTATCAGACCTCGATGATCTGGATCCTCCGCAGATCGGCGACGCCGATCCCGTACTCCTCGGCCAGCTTGATGTACCGGGGCGCCCGCTCCAGGCTCATCAGCGACGGGAGCCCCGCCTCCTCCCGGAGCTCGTCGAGGATACTCAGCCCCACGGCATCGGCGGCCACGGCATCCTCCGCCACCAGCACCGCCCCATACGGCACCGTGGAGGCGGGCTGGAACGCCGGACCACCCTCGTAGCATACCTCCAGCGCGTCGCAGATGATGAGCCTCTGCTTGCTTCTCAGCACCCGGGCGCAGTTGAGGTCGGCCACGTACGGGTGGCAGTGGTTCGTGTGGAGCTTATTGGGGTTGTTGATGGAGCCATAGTGATTCTTGAGCGCCCCACTGAGCCCTGCCAGATCGTGGTCCTTGAGAACCGGCACATTGATGATCGCGGTGGCGATCTCCGAGACGATGCGCGAAAAGCACGAGCCCACGGCACGGACCTCGGTGGGCTCGCTATCATAGCCCGTGACATCCGAGCCCATCACCTTCAGCCCGGGGCCGTCGCGGTTCGGACGGAACCCCAGCACCTCAAGCTCCTCGGTGAGCCGGTCGTAGACGATGATCCGGCTCTCGTCCAGGCCCGCCGCCACCAGGCCGGCCACCGCGGCGTGGCAGAGCTCGGGATGGGTGGAAAGCCGCGGCCCCGCCAGTGCATTGACCTTCAAAGCCACGATGTCCTGCGCCACGAAGTACCGCCGCCAGGCCTCCTGGGCATCGGCCGCGCCGGTCAGGGCCACGAGGGCCCGCTCCAGAATCTCGCGTAGGCGCTCACTGTCCAGATCGGCGCCCCGGTCGTAGCCGGGGAGTCGGGCGATGACGACCCTGGCCGTTTGACGGCCCGCAGCGGGATCGGGCGCAGCCGAGACAGGGGTCTCGGGAGCCTGCGCACGGCTGCAGCCCCCCAGCGCAAGTCCGGTGAGGCCCACGGCCTTCAGAAACTCCCGGCGAGATGAGTGGTCCATGACTGGCCTCTTGGCATCGGCCAACGGCGCGGCACGAGGGAGCGAGGACATTTGGCACGACAGACCGCGGCAGGCCCTGCAAAGGGCGGCGACCTGTGCGCCGCCGCCGTTTGTCGTTGGTACTGGATGACCTTCCCGGCGCGGTACAGGCCCGCGCCCTACAGAGCGCCGGCGCCAAGCCGTTGGCCGTCGCCGTTCACCCCTCTCCTGAACAGCCGTATCGTGAAGGAGAGGGAAAGCGGGCCCGCGGCCCGCAGGGAGCGGCGCCGTTGTAGGGCGGCGACCTGTGCGCCGCCGCCGTTCGTCGTTGCTGCTGGATGACCTCCTCGGCGCGGTACAGGCCCGCGCCCTACAGAGCGCCGGCGCC
>CAYRFY010000232.1:0-11209 GCA_964423635.1 uncultured Armatimonadia bacterium
TGGCGCGGGCCTGATCCTGGCCTGGGACAAGGACGACCAGAACTTCTACCTGTGCAGCAATCCCGCCGACCCGCAGAGTGCGGGTGCGGCCGGCCTGATCTCCGGAGCGGCCAATGGCACGTTCACCGTCAACGGCGTGAGCGTGACGGTGACGGGCTCGACCAACAACCGCACCGTGAGTGTTATCAACACCGCGGGCATCACCAACGCCCTGCAGGTGCGCTGGTACGTTCGCAGTGGCGTGGTGTCGCAGGCGTATATGTACAGCACCCTCGGCACCACGAAGCTCACCGCCAGCTACCGGTCGCTGAAGACCTACGTGGACGGTCAGTACAAGACCGGCTTCTGGGGTGTGACGCACACCCTGGACGCCCCCGATCCCATAGCCATCACCTACGGCGCGACGCAGCAGCCCTAGGCCTCGTTGCACCGGGAGCGTCCCGCCTCGGGACGCTCCCGTCCCTTCTCGCCCCATCCGAGAGACCTCGTCTGTTTTCGCTCCCCGCGTCCCTCAACTCACTGAGTGCCGGGAAACGACGACCCACACAGCCGCGGAGCAGGCATCCGGGGCAGGAAAGGGTCCCGGGCGCGCGGAATACCCCGTCGAACCCTCTATACTCCCCTGGAAATGGGCCTAACGATGCCTGCCAATACACGGTTTGATGTGCTCGGCCTCGGCGTGGCTGCGGTCGACGACCTGTTCTTCGTCCAGAGCTATCCGGTAGCGGACACGAAGGTGCGTGTCTCGCGGAAGGAGCGGCACGGCGGGGGGCTGACGGCGACGGCACTGGTGGCCGCCGCCCGCCTGGGAAGCACCTGTGCCTACGCCGGGGCGCTGGGCTCGGATGAGCTTTCGGTCTTCGCTCGCGAAGGGCTAAAGGCCGAGGGCGTGGACCTGTCGTGGGTGGCCGACCGCGAGGACGCCCGTCCCATCCATGCCACAGTGATCGTGGATAGGGAGGCGCATACGCGCACGATCCTGCTCTACGGCGAGGGCATCTGCGGGGCGGTGCCGAACTGGCCGCCGGAAGAGGTCATCACCGGATCACGGGTGTTGTTTGTGGACTACGTGGGCCTGGAGGGGGTCTTGCGGGCGGCGCGGATCGCCTCGGGGGTTGGTATCCCCATCGTCGCCGATGCTGAGGGGGGCAGCGGGGTGGAGCATGAGGAACTCATGCATCTGGTGGACCACCTCATCGTCACCTCGGAGTATGCCTCGCGTGTCACCGGCCGGGAGGATCCGGGCGAGGCGGTGGTGGCGCTATGGCACGAGGGTAGGCAGGCCGTGGTGGCCACGTGCGGCAAGTCCGGGGCGTGGTATGTGGACGCCGGCGCGCCGGGCAGGCCCCGGCATCAGCGGGCGTTCAGCGTCGATGTTGTCGACACCACCGGCTGTGGCGATGTGTTCCACGGCGCCTACGCCTCCGGCCTGGCCCGCGGCCTGGACATGGCCGGCCGCATGGAGCTTGCGTCCGCGGCCGCCGCTCTCAAGGCCACTCGGGCCGGCGGGCAGAGCGGGGCGCCCACTCTGGCCGAGGTCGAGGCCTTCCTGCGTGAGGTCGGATCCTGAGCGGCGGGGGGCACCGGCTCGACACCTCGGCGCCTGCGCCCACGGGCCGCTGGGTTCCAGGGCGCAACTGCTCGATATAGCGGTTGATGCCGGCCTGCGCTACTTCCCCGGCAACTGCAGCTTGACGGCCACCGGAGACTGCACCTCGTACACCCCGCGCCGGACCCTCTTGACCGAGATTGAGTAGGGCCAGACCACCTCATCACCCACCCCGAAGTCGTGGACCTCGAACCAGCTATCCGGCGGGAACTGCTGCTGAAGCGTGGCCTGGAGCGCATCAGGATGGGCTGAGCGGTCGATCGCCGCTCCGCTTTGGCTGCGTACATCGTCGATGCGGTATTCGGCGCTTCCGTCGTGGTTGAGCAGGCGCGCGCCGTGGTAGTAGCGGTAACGGTTGAGCGGGAACTCGGTGGCGGTGGCGACCTTGAAGTCTTCCGCCCCCGTCACCCTGCCCGTGCCGATGCAGCTATCGAGGTCCAGATGGAGCCGCACGCCTCCCGGGATCGCCTCGGCCCGCAGCACCTTCTGGGCGCTGCGCCGATGGGGGTTTGTGGTGTATATCGTGGCTCCTACCATGGCATCGATACCCGGGGGCGCGGGGCTGACGGTGATGGTCTCGGCGCGGCGGTCCACGGCGGTGATGGTGCCGCGGAACTCGCCGCTTTCGGCCGTGATCCCAAAGCCGCCCTTGCTCAGCTCCGTGCCGCCGAGCAGTACCATGGCCACCGGCTCTCCCTCCTGCTCGGAGTAGAGGCCAAACCGGCCGGCGAAGCGGAAGCCGCCCTCAGCCTGACGCATGACGTCGGGCGATGCGGAGGCGAAGAGCGTATCGGTACGGTCCGCAAGCTCTACCGTGCAGGCCGACGCGGTGAAGCCCGCCTCGTCCTCTCCGGAAAGCGCCAGGGCCGTGGCCCGGCGGATCGCGGGTGTCTCTCGATAGGGCTCGATGAGGCTCAGCACCTGTGTCTGCACGGGCTCGGCGGCCGTCTTGTGCAGCATCACCCACTTCATCTCGTAGGGGTTGCCGCCTGCCGGGGAGGTGCCGTCGCAGATCGCGATCTCCGTGCCCCGGGCCTCGGGCACCGTCAGTCTCAGATGGAGGCCGTCGCCGGACTTGAGCTTCCAGTCGGCGTGCCAGCCGCCGTCGGAGGCGCCCCGCTGGACGTTGTACAGGTGCGCGAAACCGAACATGGCGCCCGACCAGCCGTAGAGGCCCTTGCGGCAGCCGTTGGCCTGAAGCCATTCCGGGTCGCCATACTCGACGTCCGGACCTGCGAGCGTCCCGCCATCTTGGGCCGTGAGCTCGAGGCCGGAGGTGACAAAGTCCCCCTCCTGAGCATGGAAGGCCCACCAGTGCTCCTGTCCTCCGCTGATGCGGTACCAATCCACGCAGTAGAACTGCTCGTCGGAGATGTCCACCAGCGCCACCAGGCGCCGCTGCCACTGGTCTTCGGGAAGCTCGTAGCCCAGCCCCTCGTCGACGCGGTCGATGAAGGTCTGCGCCCGGGCCTCCGTCAGATGCACGGGTCCGGCGTCGGCGAACAAGTGCGGTTGAGCGGTCTGCGTGACGAAGGGGATCTGACGGGCCAGGTTATGGCTGGTCCAGGAGTGCTCCCAGTAGCCCCAGTTGCGCGGATAGCCCATGTGCTGCAGCAGCGTCCCCTTATACGCATGGAGCCCCAGGTCCATGTGATCGTCCTGCAGATGTCCCCGTGCCCGGCCGTAGTGCAGCCATGCGGCCCGTTTGTCATCACCCGCGCCGGCGCGAAGGATCGCCAGGCCGTAGCCGTCGTGGAGGGAGCTGTGGTCATTCCAGTCATCCGGCCAGGAGGCCGCCTCCTGCTCGATTTGCTCCCGGGTGAAGGGGAAGTCGGCGGAGGGGCTCCAACCGGGGGCATGCGCCAGGGCCCATGCGAACTTGGGGTGCCGGAACTGGCGATAGGCGTGCTCGTACGCCGCGGCTCCCCCCGCCTGCCAGGTGACTTTGGCCATTTGGGAGAACTCAGGATGCCCACCGGTGTCGCCGACGGCGGGGAAGCCGCGGTCGATGGTCACCGTGTCCATGTCGAAGTCGAAGACGTTTTGGTAGCGGCGGCTCTTGCTCAGCGACGGGAACCGCTCCTCGGGGAACAGCTCGGGCCGCATGGCGCGCGTATGCTCCACGGCATCTACGATCGGCCCCAGAGCGGAGACGTGCATGCCGTTGTATCCGCCGGTGGATTCGTACGGCGCACCGTCGCGGAAGAACGTGTTCGGCACGAAGATCCGCATATTCCCCCCACCGTCGTACAGCCATTGCATCAAGTCGGTGACCGGATAGTTGAGCATCTCGGCGATGTGCGCGAAGCCCATCTGCTGGAACGGCTCATTGGAGGCGCACGCGTCGTCCATGGCGCCCTGGAGCCAGACGGCGAACAGGTTCTCCTCGATGAAGCGGCGCACGTCTTCATGGGTGTGCACGGAGAAGCCCTTGGCCTGCAGGTAGGGGATGATCTCGGCATCCTGCTCGATGGCGGGAAAGATGAGGTCGTAGGCTCTGGAGAGGCTTGTCATGTACCCGGGCTGGTCGATGGAGTAGACGGTGAAGCCGGTGCCGCTCAGAAACGGTCCCTCCTCGTACCGGCTCTGGCCCAGGCGTTCCACCTGAGCGGCGGTGTTGCGGTGCCTGTGATGCGTCATCGTCGCCAGATACGCGTACTCCACCGCGATGCGGCACAGCGCCACGAGGGCCTTGTGCACGTAGCGCACGTCGCCGGTGGCGATGTAGGCGGCGGCGCACGTCGTGGGCACCTGCAGCATCCTGTGGCCGTAGAACTGCGCCGTCTCGGCGATGAAGCCGTAGTGGTTGCCGTCGTGCACGCAGCCGCCGCCGATGCCGTCGTCCGGGAAGTCGCCGCTGGTGAAGTCATCATTGCCGAAGTCGTTACTGGGGTACTCCTCGCCACCCACCGGGCAGCGGATCTTCCATCTCCACGGGATATCGGCATCCTTCTCCCAGGGGTAGAAGGCGCGCTTTTCGTAGATGTCCGTGCCGTGCACGGGACAGCCGAAGCGGATGTTCACCCAGTGCCAACGCGGGATGGTGCTATCGGGCTGCATGGCCCAGATAATGTCGTCCTCCGTGCGCAGCCACGACTCGGCGCCGCCACCTTTGCGCAGACGCGCCAGGTCCTGCTCGGTAGTCACCGTGCGGCCCTCCTTGAGATAGGGGAGGGCCTGGCCCAGGGGCCAGCGTCGCGGCAATTGGGTGCCCTTGAGCTCTCTGAACTCTCGCAGCTCCCCGAAGGACCAGATGCTCAGGGGTACCACGACCTCGCGGTCGGCCCAGGAGAAGCGGATCTCCGTGCCGGCAGCCGGGGCAAGGGAGCGGAAGTAGAACCGGCGCTGGTCCGTCTTGGCCGGCAACGGCGTGCGATCCAGGAGCTTCACACAGTCGGGAACCTGCAGGGCCACCAAGAACAGCCGTCCCACTCCCACGATGTCCGGGGCATACTGCACTGCGAAACCTCCTTCTTGGGCGCCCCCGGCAGTGGGGAGCGTGGCGAGCAAGAGTGCAAGCGGCGCGAGGAAGGACGCCTGTATCGGGTGCGAAATGGTCATGTCATCTCACCTCGAGGGCAGCAGGGGTACCCGGCGGTGGTGGCCGGAGCTTTCGGGGCCGCGGTCGTCGTCGTCTTTGCCGTCGTTCGCCGCCATCTACCCTGTGCCGCACTCACCTGTCGTCATGGTCGAGACCCGCCACCTCGAACACCGCCGTCTCGTGTGTTCCCAGCTCGAACTCGATCTCCTGAGCCGCCGTCCAGCGGCCTTCGTGCCCCAGCACTCGCCTCACGTCGTGTTTTGCTGGCAGCCGTATGTGCTTGCGCCCGCCGTCGGCGGCGTGCAGGCCGATCACCCCGCGTCCGGCGTAGAGCGCATCGCCGGCCTCGGCGTACAGGTGGACCCCGGCCTCCTCGGCGAGATTGTGCAGCAGGCCGGGGGGAAGACCGGGCGTGGCGGAGTAGGCCACGGAGAAATCGTTTTCGCGCTTGAGTGCGGCGGCCGCGGTGCCGTCGGGGTACCTGGCCAGCACCCGCAGGCCCCGGTCGGGCAGCGCGAAGCGCGGCTCCACATCACCCTCCGGCCCATAGGCACCGTCCCTGCCGCCATAGCTATCGATCAGCACCGGGTTGGCGCAGAGCGGTTCATTGTCCACGAGATGGGCCCTGATCGCGCCCGGACCGGGAAGCTCCCGGATGTCCATGCCGGTCAGCTCTCGCATCGCCTCTGCATCCTCCGTCACGAGGCCGCTGTCGCCCACCCTCCCGATCCCCGCGGCGTAGACAAACACCAGGAGCCTGCCGTCGCGCTTGAGTCTCTCTTCGATGGTGCGGCGCTGCGCAGGCGTCAAGTCGAAGGCATTGAGGAACAGGTAGAGCCTATAGGGTGGCGCACTCGACAGATCGGACAGCAGGTGATAGGCACAGGGCGCCCCGATACGGCGGGTAGCCGCGATCTGGGCGGTGATGGCGGTGTGGTACAGCCCGCCGGCCGTCTGTCGTTGTCGCAGCGCGCTGGCCTCGTCATAGAACACCCCGATCTCCGGGGCCAGGGGAGGTGTGTCTTCTCTGTCCAGCGCTTCCTGGCCTTCCTCTCTCATGGTGCGAAACAGATCGTGGATGTGAGGATCGCTGAACCAGCCGGAGGTCATGTCGAACCACCACATGCCGGCGCCGTGGCTGCGTACGGCGGCATACTCGCGCTTGAGCACCCCCAGCGTCTCGCGCAGATCGGCACAGCGACCGACCTCATTGTCCTGCAGGTGTGTACGGATGTCGGCCTCGTCGAACCAGAGCTTCCCGTGCTGCTGAATCGAGTCGGTAAGTGACATGAAGTTGGTGGTGCCGCCCGGCTGACGGTCCGAGTACATGGCGGGGCCGGCCAGGAAGTCCAGGTCGGGGCACCGCAGCAGTTCTCCCAGGCCGAGGTGCTGGCTCTCCACGGCGATGGGCCCGTACTGGGGTCCGTAGCCGTAGAAGGCGCCCGCGAGGGCCTCGCCGTCCGAGGCCTGCTTCGCAATGCGGCAGAAGCGCTCGATGGCCCGCACGGTGACGCTGGGGTAGAACCGGTAGAAGTCAATCACGGCTTGTGAGCGCTGAGGGGATAGCAGGGCGGGGCCGGTGGCCTCCCGCGCCTCACGTGGCGGTACGCGCGCGCTTTCGAAGCTCACCTGCGGGTCGCCCCAGGCGGCCCGCAGCGCCGCCACCGTCTTGTACTCGCTGGTCAGCCAGTTCCTGAACGCCTCCTGCATGGGCCGGGAGAAGTCACCGCGCCGCTCGCTCCACATGCCCCAGGCCTGCCACTCAGCGCTGACGCCGGAGACCAGGTGATACCCGATGACCCGGTCGGCGTAGGGGGAGGAGCGGGTATGGCGGACATACCGCTCCAACTGCCTGCCGATGTCGGTCAGCCACTTTTCCGAAGCCATGGACTGTGGGCCAAGGCTCCCGTCGTCGAATACCACGCGTTCGTCTGGGTTGGCCTCCAGCCACCAATCCGGGGCGGTGACGCCAATGCGCGGCAGTACCAGGGCCTGTGGGTCCTGCTCCAGTACCGCGCGGTATGGGCCATCCGCTTCGGTGGCCGAGAAGCTCTCGGGCTGCCCATTGCCTATGGACGCGCCCATCGAGTACAGATGCCCGCCGGTGGCGGCGAACTCGTGGTACAGACCGGTGCCTACGCCGAGGAACGCGAAGCCGAACAGAGGCCTGCCGTCAATGACCAGCGTCGGTGTGCCTCGGAGACTCTCAACTCGCGCGACGCAAGGTGTCACCGGCTCCCAGGGCGCCAGCGTAACATCGGCCACTTGGTAATCCCCTTCTTGACGTCCCTCGTACTCGCAGTCGGAGAGCTCGGCGATGAGCTTGTAGGTGCCCCCGGGGACGAAGCGTAGGGGGCCGATGGGCAGGGAGACGGACAGCACCTCGCCGGGCCGCCCGTGGTTCGGGGGGAGAGTTACGGGCGCCCGGGGCCTCCACATCACCTTCATCCCCTCGCGCAGCGCGTAGTGCAGCCTCTGCTGGCCCATCGGTTCCTGAGCGGTGAACCGCAGCTCGACCTGTCCTCCCCCGCGCGGAAAGGGCGTGGGCAAGGTGGCCTCGACCTGCACCAGGGGCCGCCCCGAGGGGCGGTAGGTCATGTCGGGTGTGAAGAGGATGCAGTCGGCCTTGGCCGCGAAGGCGTGGGCGTTGTCGAGGCGGATTGTGTGGCGGCCGCCGCCTACCTCGCCCCAGCGCTCCCAGACCCACACTCGCCCCAATGGTTCGGTCACCGCCATGCGGCGTGTGCGTCCGTCGATGGTGAGGCTATAGTGGTAGCAGTCGGGATAGTTGCCGTCATCGCCGGAACGAGCCCACACAGCATAGCTCTCCTCGGGCAACTCGACCTCGCCTTCGGCCACCCAGTCCGCCCGGTTGGCCAGCGCCTTCGCTCCGCCGCCGGCCTCCGGGTCGGAATGGCGATGCCAGGAAGAGCGCGGCAGGTCCTCGCACTCGACGAGGGCCGAGCCCGCGGGAAGGGCCCCGGAGTAGGGAGGCCCCGCCCACGCAGGCGCGCAGCCCCGCGGGGCGAGCAGTGCGAGGACAAGGAGCGTCGGACAAGCGGAGGGCACGGTCCAGTCCTCCAGCGGTGAGGGGTGTAGAATGGTCTGACGGATACTCTCGCCACTTCGCCCCGACGGGCCGGGGAACCTGCTGCGGCCCTCCGTCGCCGTCGTCTCTGTGCAGGACTAGGCCGTGCGGAGGGGCGGGATAGGGCACGGCCGGGCCTTCCTTACCCCTGTGGCCGCCATGCAGGGACAAGAGGGCCTCCGCCCGCCTGCCGAAGGCTCGAGGGGCCCGGTAAGAGTACAGGGCGACCGCGACAGGCCCCACGCGGTCCCGGGAGCTGAGGCACCCCTCGGGCACGGGAGGAATCGGGCACACCGGCGGCCAAATGGTTCTCCGCTCAACAGTCGAACACGCTCGCCGAAAGGAAGTCCCCACCGTGCCCGATACCGTGCTCACCGACTCTGTGAAAGCCATGGCGCTGGAGCTCGGCGCCGATCTCGTGGGCGTCGCTCCTGTGGACCGCTACGCCAATGCTCCGCTGATGATGTCGCCCCAGGGGCATCTGCCTGAGGCCAGGTGCGTGGTGGTGGTGGCGATCCATCACCCGGATGCCGCTGTCGAGTTCGGCGGGGAGGCCAATGGCAAGAACGACCCGCACCACTGCGGGCCGTACAGCATCCAGGGGACGATGAACACGAAGCTGGAGTGCATTTCCTTCCAACTCTCGCGATTCCTGGAGGATTCCGGGTGCCGGGTGGTGGCGATCCCGGCCACGAACGTGTGGCGGTTTCGACCGTACAAGGAGATTGACACGCCTTTCGCTCCTGACCTGTCGGACATCCATGCCGGAGTGGCCGCCGGGTTGGGGGAGTTCGGGTTCAATGGACTGCTGCTCACTCCCGAGTTCGGGCCGCGGCAGCGCCTGTGTTGTCTGGTCACCGACGCCGACTTGGTGCCGACGCCCCTGTACGACGGGCCGCCGCTGTGCGACAGGTGCATGGAGTGCCTCAAATGGTGCCCGACCGAGGCCTTCAACAAGGAGACCGATGGTGAGGTTGAGCTTGAGATCGGGGGAAAGACCTTCACCTATTGCAGGAAGAACAAGTGGCGCTGCTCGTGGGCGGAGCACTTCGGCCTCAACCTGGCGCTCCCCAAGCCGGATGTGATCGATGAGGCGGTGATCCTGGAGCAGCTCGCCGCTCACGGCCGCTACGGGGGCGAGATGGGCTCCTGCCTGAGATTCTGCCTGCCGCCGCACCTGCGGATTGAGGACCCGGACTATTGCCGGCCGTTCCGCCGCAAGAGGCGCGGAATGGATGAGCGGCTGATGAAGGACCGAGACGGCGACCCTCGCCCTGTCCTCCCGGATCGCCCCGCCACCGAGCACGTGGCCAAGCTCGCCTTCGATATGGAGATGGACCTGCTTGGCATCGCCGTGCAGGAAGACTGCGACAAGTATGGGTTGGATATCCGCGGGTACCTGCCGGATGGCAATAGCCTGGTGGTGTTCGGCTGTCGCTACCCGCAGACCGCTCAGCTCGCCGGCAGCCCGGAGGATGCCGCTCGTCCCGACGAGGCGACCGGTGCGGCCCTGAGCGACTGGGTGGCCTTCGCCCAGCTCGACATCTGCCGCTACCTCGAGAGCCTGGGGTACTCCGCGCTGCCCGGTCATGAGATAGATCTGGGCAAAGCGGTGGAGGCCGCGGGACTTGGGAGGCTGAACGAACAGAACCGTGCGGTGACCGAGATCTTCGGGACCCGCGTGATCTGGAGTTGCCTGGCCACCAGCGCCACCCTCGAGCCCGGGAAGCGGGTGCACGAGGTAAGCGCCCGGAAGCCCGCCGACCTCGAGGACGCCAAGCTCGATCTGATGGCCCTGCTCATGGAGGAGGGCGCGGACCTCGTGGGGGTGGCAGACCCCGAACGCACCGATGCCTTGATCGACCAGTACCGGGGCTTCGTCGACGAGACGGAGCTGGGGGTGGATGTGGTCGATACCGGCAACTACCACGGCCCGGTAATGGCGAAGATCACCTCGGACCCCGCGGCGCGGATCAAGAACGTGGGCGACTACCTCCCCGGCGCCCGCAGCGTTCTGGTCATCGGATACCGCTTCCCTGATCTGAACCTGGAGCGAGCCGCCGAGGCGCCGGCCGAGGCGGTGGGACCGTACTCCTACGCCTGCTATCAGGTGAATCGCTGGCTGCGCTACATGGCGGTCAAGGCAGTCAGGCGCCTGGAGGAGATGGGCTACAGGGCCGTGGTCTGTACGGACGTGTCGGGCTCCGGCAGCACCGTGGCCAATCCCCGGGGGCGCCAGCCCGATGCCCTGTGCAACCGGTTCCCGGCCGCCGCCGCCGGCCTGTGCCATATCGGTCTGCACGGTGCGCCGATCCACCCGGAATACGGCGTGACCGTGCGCTACATCGCCGTTGTCACCGATGCCGACCTCCCCGCCGACGAGCCCCTCCGCGAGCGCCATCCCTGCGCCGACTGCGAGGCCCCGTGCGTTGAGGCCTGTCCCGTGGCGGCCCTGGATGACGATGACTGCCTGGTCCTGGGCTGCGGCGAGTTCGAGGCCTGCCTCGGCAAGTGGGACCGGCTCCGCTGCGAGTGGGCCAAGAAGTACGCCCTCGTCGGCTCCGAGGGCCCAAAGTGGGGCGGGCAGAGCACGGATGTGAGGCCCCCGGCAGGCAGGATCACCGCCGAGCAGATCGCCGAGGCCTTCTCGGAGAAGGACCCGATTCAGAAGCACTTCACCTGCATCCTCGAGGGCTGTCTCAAGGCCTGCCAGCAGGAGGGGGCATGGGGAGGGGAGAACGGCTGAGAAAGGCGACGGAGACGGCAACGGCAACGGCAACGTCTCACCACGGAGACACGGAGAGCACAGAGTTCCACGGAGAACGGCGGAGAACACAGAGAACGACCGAGAACGGCGAAGAACACAGAGAACGACCGAGAACGGCGAAGAACACAGAGAACGACCGAGAACGGCGAAGAACACAGAGAACGACCGAGAACGGCGAAGAACACAGAGAACGACCGAGAACGG
>CAYRFY010000233.1:0-11131 GCA_964423635.1 uncultured Armatimonadia bacterium
TGACCCCTATCCCGAGGTGAGCTTCCGCCTCGACCTGCGAGGCTTCAACCAGGAAGCCTGGGAGACGGCCTTCGGCAGGTGCCCCTTCCACTTCCTCACCTGCAGCCTGCCCGGCGCCGAGGTGTTCCACCAGCGCGGCTGGAGCATCGGCACTCCGGTGATCGATGACTACATCCAGATGCAGGCCGAGGGTTTCGGCAAGCAGGTGGTCAGCGACTGGTCGCGGGACTGGACCTACGCCCCGCCCATCGGCGCCTACCCCGTGGCTGTCGCGGGGCTGTGGAACCCCTCGCAGCGCCGGTACGTAAGCTACGACTTCCACGGCGCGCGGCTCACGGACAATACGGAGAAGGACTTCGGCACCGCCTACTGCTACCGGTGCAAGGATACTGAGCAGTTCTTCTGCCTGACCTGGCCCTTCGGGGATCACTACATCAAGCTGCGCTCTCCCGAGGTTCCGGTATCCTGCGGCACTGAGTTTCGCCTTCTGTGGTCGCAGGAGATGGGGCCCGACGACGACCCGAACCGCTTCGTACAGGAGTTCCTGTGGGACAGGTACGCCGATCTGCTGCCCGGTGTGGAGGCGATGAATGACCTGAGCTGGCTGCCGGGGGAGATGCGGCTGTCCGGCTTCCCCGTCCCCGGCCGCCCGGGAAGCTTCATCCACGAGACCGGCGACGACGGCGACCGCTGGTGGGCACCGCACGTGCACATCGCCGGCGGCGTGTCCTACTTCAGCCCGGTGGACTACACCTACAAGACGGGCGACACCGCCTCCATCGTCAAGCTCGAGAGCGAGTGCCGGCACCTGGTTACCCTGGGCAAGTGGATGGACATCGAGGGCGACCGCTGCTACTGGTGGCAGACGCCCCTGGACGGCGGTGGCGCCGAGTTCTTCGGCCCCGGTGTACAGACTTTTCGCCACGTGAACGGTTGGTCCAGCGGCGCGGCTTTGCTGGACTACTATCGCAACGATCCCCACGGCGCGGCGGACCTGCTACCGTACATCGACGGGGCCCTGCGCTATACCCGGCACATCCTGTATACCCGCAACTGCTACCCCGACGTGCCGGCGGCACAGTTCGCCTGGAGCGCCACGCCGGCGGTGACCTATTGCTTGAAGTACTACTACACCTTCCGCGACGACCCGGCCCGCCGGGACCTGGCCGAACTGGCCCACAAGCTGGCACGCAACATGGGCTATCGCTACCTGGCCCTGTGGGCCTCTGACAACGATAAGCTCGATGACCTGGATTCATCGTTCATGATGGAGCCCAATGCCGGGCTCAACTGGCTGGGCTGCGCCTGCGCCAATGAGATCTGGGTGTACAACATCGCCATGCTGTACGAGTACGTGGCTCTGGGTGACCCCCTCATGGGCCACTATCTGCGGGGGATGCTGGAGCGGTACCACGAGATGTACCAAAACCAGTTGTACCCGCGGGTGAAGGACTACCCCAGCGGGGCCTTCACCGAGCGCTTTGGCCTGTACGATGAATGCGCCCAGGGCAAGGGCGTACGTGGCGATTTCGGCGGCCTGTGGGGCGGCTTCGAGCGCCTGATCTGGCCGCTGGGATCGGCCACGGTGCGCGTGGTCTGCGGCGAGAAGGCCGCCATGGCCTTCAACCGCGACGGCCGCCACACCGACATCGACAGCTACCGCTGCCCCGGCGGCGGGAACTGCTCCTTCCGTTTGGTGGCCGGTGGCCTCGAGGCCCGGCCCGACGAGGCCTTCGACGTCACCATCACCTTCCCGTTCTTCGATATCTCGAGCAAGCCGGTCACAGTGGGCCGCGATGGGCTTCCGAGCACGCTTGGCGAGGACCGCGTGGTCCAGTACCCGACGGAGGCCTCCACCATCACCGTCAAGGGCCTGATGCTCGGCGATGTGGTGACGGTAGGCGCCTGTGACGACACCTCGCCGGTGCTGACCGTGCCGCTGCAGAAGCTCCGCGGCTCCCCCTCCGCCGATGGCGACAGCTTCATCGCCCGCGACGGCTTCGAGATACTCAACCTCGCCCGGGGCGCTTTCGAGGGCATCGACCGCAACTGGGAGGATGTGAACTCCTACGCCGGCTATGAGCCGGGAGTGAAGACTCTGTTTGGGGTCCCGTTCCTGCTCCTGGACCCGGAGCTCACCCAGAATCGGGTCACGGTGCCCCGCCACGGGATCGCCTACGGCCAGGCGCCGGAGTACCTGTTTGTCCTGGTGGGGGATGTGAGGGAGCGCTCCCGGCTGACCATCCGCTATGAGGACGGGAGCCTGTACCGTCCCGACCTGCGGGCCGCGGTGCCGGTGCTCCAGGGCTGGCCGCCGGCGCTGGACTGGCACATCGACCTGGTAATGGTCGAGAACAAGGGGAGGTTGATTCAGGCCATCAACCCGGTGGCCTGCAACGTCTTCTCCATCACCGCCACGGACAAGTCGGCCGGAGAGCTTTCCGAGACACTGACGGTGCTTGCCGACAGGCAGGCCGAGATGATGGCCAGGCAAGAGCTCATCGAGCAGGTGCGCACTCTCGCGCCGCTGATGGAGCCCTTCAGCGGGCATATAGCGGTGCTGCCCAGCCCGCGCGGAGGCAACCCGCGCACAAGCCCGCTGGTGCGCATGCTCCAGGAGGCCGGGCTGGCCCAGCACCTGGTGTTCCTCTCGAAGGAGGACCTCGTCGACGGTCGGGTGTTCAGCGCCCAGAACGTCTGGATCGCCCTGTACATGGGTGGCGAGGACTACTACCAGACGGTGCATACCGAAGGCGATGGGGATGCGGCCCTGCGAAGCTGGCTGCAGGCCGGAGGGACGTTGGTGTCGCTTTCGCAGGGCCCCTTCCCGTTCTACACCAATGAAAAGGACAAGCCGGTGGTGAGCGCACCCGACTTCGGCTTCCCCATCTCCGGCAGTGGCCATGAAAAGCGCCTGGACACACTGGACGTGGCGTCGGTCACCGGCTGGGAGACGCCGCCCGAAGGGCTCGAGCTCAGCTTCCACGCCAATCCGGAGCAGGAGGTGATCTCGGGCCTGCCCGCCTCCTTCCCGTGGCCGGAGGATGGCGACCAGCGTTGGCGCCCGATCCTGGATGTGGTGGACGAGGGCAATGTCTACACCCCCATCGTGACCCTGCGGGATCGGGAGGGAAGGCAGTACGGCGAGGCGGCGGCGATGATCGATTACAAGGTGGGCGAGCTTGCGGGCGCCCGGGTGCTGTACGTGTGGAGCTCGCTGCACACAAACCGCCTGTACCGCCACACCATCATCACCGACATCCTGCGCTACCTGCTATCCCACACCATGCCGCCGGTGGCGCAGCACACCTGCTTTCGGGCTGCGGAGCCTCCGACCATTGACGGTAAGCTGGATGACGCCATCTGGCGGCAGGCAGAAGCCACGGCGGTCTTCGCCCGCCTCGATGACAAGCGCGACGATGGTGCCTCCCTGCGCACCACGGCTAAGATGGCCTGGGACGACGAGGCGCTCTACGTCGCCTGGGAATGCGAGGACCCGGACATCTGGTCGGACATCACCGACAGAGACGGCAACCTGTGGGAGGGCGAGGTGGTCGAGATCTACATCGACCCGGATGGAGACGGCAGGGAGTACCTCGAGATCGAGCTCAGCCCGCTGGGCAATGTGGTGGACCTGAGGATTCCACAGGCGGTAGACGGCGTGCCGCAGAACCTGGAGGACGCCAGGAAATGGGATGCCGAGGGGCTCAGATCCGCCGTGGATGTGCAGGGCACGCTGGGCAATCGTGAGGACGTGGACACCGGCTGGACGGCAGAGATGGCCATACCCCTGCGCAACTTCACCGGGGCCGAGAACATCCCTCCACGGATCGGAGACACCTGGCGGGTGCAGCTCTATCGCATCGAGCAGGGCGCCTGTCTGCCCAACCCACAGTTCTCCTCATGGTCGGTCACCGACACCTTCCATAATCCCGAGCGCTTCGGGCGGGTGGTCTTCGCGGCAAGCCCCTACCATGACGACTTCAGCGGCTACGAGCCGGGGGCGGCCCCGAGGCCTACCTGGACGGTAACGGGCGGGCAGTGGCAGGTCGTGGGTGGCGAACTGGTGGGGACGAGCTCGGGCACCGGCGCCTGGACACCGACGGGCGCCGTGGCCGGCTCGGAGAGCTGGACGGACTACCGGCTGTCGTTGCGGTTCCGGGCGCTGAAGCTGGGCGGCGACCACCGCGACGGAGCCTGGATCGGCTTCCGCTACCAGTCGCCGCAGTCGTGCTACTCGCTGAACTTCCGCAACGGCCTGGTGCTCCACAAGGCCTACATGGGCCGCACCGGCGGCGACCACACAGCCCTGGCCAGAGCCGAGTGGGCCAATGACGGCAACTGGCACAAAGCGGTCGTCACCGTGCGGGGCAATCAGATCGCGGTGGAGGTGGACGGCAGGCAGGTGATGGGCGTGACGGACGAAGACTTCCTGGGGGTCGGGCCCGTGCCCTCCGGCGGCGTCTGCCTGTCGGCCCGCCGCTGGGAGGGCTCGCCGCAGGACACGGTGGTGGCGTTCGATGACGTACAGATCGAGCCGCTGTAGCGAGTGTGCGCCCGGATCGGTCTGCGACGTTCGGAGTGGGTCCCAGGGCCGCAACCAAGTCGTTCGCCACCCTCCCGCAGGGCGGGATCGGGCCCCGCCCTGCGGGACCCGACTTGGCGATCCCGCCCGGCGGGATCGCCGCCTGGCCGTGGCACCGATCCGAGGCGGACCTTCGCGCCTCACTCGTCCGTCCAAAGCGGAGCCTCGATCGTGTGAGTGGAAAGCCCGCCCCACCGACGGTGTTTGGTGCCGCCCGAGGGTACCTACGGCTGTACTGCTAGGCCACCAGAGTGGTGTCGCTCCACACACCCTCGCAGTAGCGCTTGACCACCTGGCTGAGGCCGGTGAGGCCGAAGGGCTTCTTGAGCACCTCGCGGGCCCCGTGCTCGATGGCCATGGCCACATGCTCGTCGGTATCGTTGCCGGTGATGACCACGATCGGCACCTCCGGCTGAGCGGCGAGTAGCAGAGGGACGATGCTGTCTCCATGTCCCTCGGGGAAGTGGTTGTCCAGTAGTACCAGGTCATAGCGGTCGGACACCCCCAGCTCCAGCCCTTCCGCCAGGCTTGAGGCCCCCACCATGTCGCAGCCCAGCGCCCTGAGGGCAAGGCGGAACATGTTGAGCAGGATGCCTTCATCGTCGACGACCAGGATGCGCGGTCGCATGTGCCGTCCTCGTTGTCACGTGGCGTGAGGTATCGGGTCCGTGGAACCACGATCTCCGGTACCACGGCTTCGTGCCACCGAACCGCCGGCACGAAGCCGCCTGCGGGGCGTCTGGTTGCACCATCGGCAGAAACGGCGACCAGGTGAAGGCCTGTCGCAACTTCTTTGCACGCTGTTTTGACACCCTTCCGGCGGTCTGGGGCCACTGTTCACAGGTCTTGCGGCACCACCGACCGCCCCGACTGCGTCGCTTCCACCACTGCTCGCTTTGCACCAGGCAAAGCTCGCCCAGGTCGCCCTGCTCCACGATGTTCTTGATGGCCCGGAAGCGCTCCCGGAGCCGGTAGCTTTGTCCGACCATCAGGGTCCGCCCGGCCTCTCGGGCCGCCAACACCATGGAGCGGCACTACTCGATGCTCGGTGCCATGGGCTTTTCGCAGAGTAAATGCACCCCGGCCGCGAGCAGGTCCAGAGTCTCCGAGGCGTGGAAGTGGTCGGGCGAGCACAGGCTGCAGACATCCAGGCTACCAAGCTCAAGCAGGTCGCGGTGGTCGGCGAAGCGAAGCTGAATACCGAGTTCATCGCCCGGGGCGTTGAGACAGTCTTCATCCGGATCGCACAGGGCGATCAGGTCTGTCTGGGCCAGGCCGGTATAGTCCCGGGCGTGGTTGGCGCCCATACCCAGACCGATCACGGCGGCGGTGAGTGCGGACATTGACGGCACACTCTTTCGGGGGGTGACCCGTGGCTGCGGCGCGGTCCGCCGCGGACCGCTATCCCCTGAGACCCAAATTGGGAGCGATCACATGGCAGACCAAGAGGACCTCAGGCCCGTCCCGCGGCCAGCGATCGCCGAGGACATGACACAGCTTATTGGCCATACCCCTCTGGTCCGCCTCCGTCGGGTGACGGAGGGCTGTGTCGCCACCATCGTGGGCAAGCTCGAGAAGTCTAATCCCTGGGGGAGCGTGAAGTGCCGCATCGGCGTATCCATGATCCGGGCCGCCGAGGCAGACGGCAGGCTGGATGGTGAGACGGTCATTATCGAGCCCACCAGCGGCAATACGGGAGTGGGGATCGCCGGTGCCGCGGCCGCCAGAGGCTATCGCTGCATCATCGTCATGCCCGATAGCATGAGCCTGGAGCGCCGCGCCCTGCTCCGCGCCCTGGGGGCCGAGCTCGTGCTGACCCCCGGAGCGGGCGGCATGACCGAGGCCATCCGCAAGGCGGAGGAATTGGCCGCACAGTACCCGAAGGCCTTCATCCCCATGCAGTTTGAGAACCCCGCCAATCCCGCCATCCACGAGACCACTACAGCGCCGGAGATCTGGCAGGATACCGACGGGCTGGTGGACATCATCGTGGCCGGCGTGGGCACGGGAGGGACCATCACCGGGGTGGCCCGGGCGCTCAAGCGCGTGAAGCCCACGCTGCGGGCCGTCGCCGTGGAGCCCTCCACCTCGGCGGTGCTCTCGGGCAGAGAGCGCGGCTCCCACGGGATCCAGGGCATCGGCGCGGGCTTCGTCCCGGCGGTGCTTGACCGCAGCCTGGTGGACGAGGTGGTCACGGTCTCCACGGAGGAGGCCATGACAATGACGGTGCGTCTCGCCCGCGAGGAGGGTATCCTTGTAGGTATCTCCTGCGGAGCGGCGGTGGAGGCCGCGGTGCAGGTGGGACGCAGGGCCGACAGCGCGGGCAAGCTGATCGTGGTCATCCTGCCCGACACGGGAGAACGCTACCTCAGCGGCCCGCCCTTTGCCGAGTGAGCCGCTCACCGTTGGCTACACCACGCTTCGTGTACTTCCCCGGACGCTCGGCGCACGGCAACGGCGAGTGAGGGGCATCGTCTCTTCTGCGTACCAGTCACACCCAGGAGGTCCTCATCATGCGTTTTGTTACCATTATTGCCGCCCTGGCGAGCTTCACGGGAGCCTTCGCGGCCGAGATCATCGCCACGCCGCGGGTCGCTTTGGTCTACAGCGACCACGGAGACTTCCGCCATCGCGACGACTACGATGCCAAGATGGCGGCCCTCGGCTGGAAGCTGGACAAGTTCGAGAACAAGGACTTCGCCACCCTGGTCGACAGGCTCGACCAGGTGGACATCATCCTCGGCTCAGCCCTGTTCAACTACTCCAACGTGCAGGACTTCTCCCAGTACAGGGATGCCCTGTTCGCCTTCGTGGTCCGCGGCGGCGCCGTCGTCCTTTCAGACACCAACTACTCTCAGCACGTGGAATGGCTGGGCAAGTGTGCGCCGGAGCTGGCGGTCACCACCGAGAACTGCGAGGAACTGGGCACTCCGAACGAGTGGATGGATGCGACTCATCCGCTTTTCAACATCCCCAACACGATCCGCAAACTCGGCACCACCTGGGCGCACATGACCCCTGCCGAGGGCTGGGAGGTGATCTCCAGGTGTGAAGACGGCAAAGCCACCGGGCTGTTTCGGAGCATCGGCCGCGGCTATGTCCTGCTTACCAACCACTGGGGCTACTCCCCCGAGATGCTGGAGAACCTCTACGGCTGCCAGCAGTGCTGCCGCGCCGGGGTTTTCCCCTCCCTGCCGGACCTCACCACTCTCGACCTGGGTGACAACACACTCCCGGTGAGCATCCGCAACGTCACCGAGGAACCCGTCAACGCAAAGGTTGCCATCGAGGTCCGCGAGCCGCGCCGGATGCGGACCTATGCGGCCGAGACCTCCGTCGGTGCCGGGCAGACGGTGCAGGCCGAGATCACGGTGCCCCTCACCGATCGAGGCCGGCACATCCTGGTCACCCATCTGAGCCGCGAGGGCAGGGATTTCTTCACCTCTTCACCGGTGGAGCTCACCATTCCCGAGCTGATCTCGCTGCAGGTAGTGGAGCCCAGATACCGGGGCTCGGTTTATCTGGCGGCCCCGGCGCCACAGGTGACGTGCCAAGTCAAGCTCCATCCCTTCGAGGAGAAACTCGAGGATCTGCGGGTAGCCGCCACGCTCACACAGGAGGGTGAGACGCTGGGCGAGGTCTCGGCTGAGGCCTCGGGCCGTGAGTTCTCCCTCACCATCCCGGCGCAGTTTTCCAGAGCCGGCGAGGCCACATTGCGGGCCGACCTGCTGCAGGAGGGCAAGGAAGATCCCATCGCCGCGGCGACGGTGGCGATCCCCGTTATCGAGCAGCGCAGCCCGCAGGTGTTCATCGACGATGATCTCGCCACCCGCGTAGATGGGCAACCATTCTTCCCCATCGGCGTATACCATGTGGGCAATGAAGACCTCCCGAAGGCGAAGGCTCTGGGATTCAACTGCCATCAGGCGTGGGGTTCGTCTATAGAGCAAGCAAGGGAGAATCTGGACGCGGCCCAGCAAAACGGGCTCATGGTGCTGCTGGAGATGTCGCCCATGCTCCGCGGCACGTATCGGCCCGACGACTTCGGCGCCCTGATAAAGGCCGTCGAGGACCATCCCGCCCTGCTCACCTGGTACACGGTGGACGAACCCTCCGGCGGCGACCAGCTCGAGTGGTGCCGGGGAGCCTACCAGATAGCTCAGGAGCTGGATGCCCATCATCCGGTGTACCTTGTCATGTGCAATCCGGGGAGCTTCGACATCTTCGGTACCACCACCGACATCCTGGCGGTGGACCCCTATCCGATCCCCAACTCCGTGGTCATGGTCTCGGACTGGATGAAGCGGGCGCAGGAAGCCGTGGCGGGGATCAAGCCGATCTGGATCATCCCGCAGTTGCACAACTGGGACGCCTACAAGGACAAGACGAAGGGCCGCGGACCGACGCCCGAGGAAGAGCGAAACATGGTCTATCAGGGACTGATCTGGGGGGCCAAAGGGGTCATCTACTATCCGTGGGATGACGGCCCCACCGGCCTGATCCACGATCCTGTGCTGATGGAGGCCGTGGGGAAGATCAACTCGGAGCTGGAAATGATCGGCCCGAGGCTGCTGGAATGCAGGCACGAGATCGTGGCGCAGAACGAAGGTGACCTGGCCGGGCTCTATGCGGCGGTCTACCGCTCCGGGCAGGACACCTATGTGATCGCGGCCAACGTGCTATCGGAGGATCGCGACTATGAGGTACCGGTGCCGGGAGCGCCGGACGGCGAGATGGATGTCCTATTTGAGAGCAGGAGCGCAACTCTTGCCGCCGGCGCAATCAGAGACGCTTTTGGGCCGCTGGAGGTGCACGTCTATCATGCCCGCTGACGGGCAGGACCCCCGGGGCGGCGGCACACCGCCCAATCAGCCGTACCGGCCACCGCACTCATGGCCGCCGCGGGGACACCGGGGGCACCGGGGGCCTTTCTACCGTGACGAGCATCCGGAGATCCCGGAGGAGTTGTCGCAGGTGGTGGACGGCGTGTCTCGTGGCGCCCGGCGGGCCTGGGAGTTCGGCCTCAAGCCCCTCCTGGCCTCGGCCGTCGGGGGCCTGGCAGGCATCATCGTCGGCGGCCTGATCGGCGAGGCCGTTGCCGGCGACGCCGGCGGCGGGATCATCGCCCTGTTCTGGTTCGCCGGTGCCCTGGGCTCATTTCTCTACATGCGCAAGCGCGCCCATGATGCCCTGACACCTAGCGAGCAGCCCATGATCCAGGTGGCCGACACCCGCGCGGTGCGGCAGCAGGTGGCGTGCATCCGCACCAAGAGCCGCAACCTGCAGCAGGCCGCCAGGCAGGCCGGCGCGCCCTTCGGCGATCTGGAGCGTCTCGCCGAGGAGATGCTGGACCAGGCCGAGCGCCTGGCCGCGCAGGTCTTCAAGCTCCGCAAGGCCGCCGACGACGTGCGCCGTGATGCCGGCAAGAACCCGCGCCTGCTCACCACGATCCGACAGGATGTGGAGGCCCCCGAGCTGCAGGGCGAGTATCGCGCCGCCCAGGAGGCCCAGAGCCGTGTGGACCAGATGCTGGCGGCCAATGAGGCCCAGCAGGCCCTGTGTCTCGCCCGCATCGAGCGCATCGAGGCGCTCCTGGACACCGCGCGTCTGGAGCTCCTGCGGCCCGTGGACTCCCCCACCGACACCACCACCTACGGCAGCCGCGGCATCGTCGAGGAGGTGGAGACCGAGCTGGACCTGACCCGCGAGGCGCTCAGAGAGGCGGAGAGGACGGAGGAGCAGTGGTAGGTGGAGGTGGGAGTAGCGCCAGGCGTCGGTGGGTCACATCAGGCGCCGAGCCAGTTCTCGGCAGTCCTCGAGGCACGGGCTGACCTCGCCAGGCCCGTCACCGGGGCCCACGTGCAGCAGAATGGGGGGGCGCAGCTCGGGCGACTGGGCCAGGCTAACGGCGCCCTCAGAGAGGTACTGCACCGCGCTATCGGCCGCCTCCTGCTCGGAATACGGCGGGCGGTGGTCCTGAACGCACAGGACGACGACGATCTCGAACGGCCCCTTGCCCGGGGGCCTTCGGAGCGAGCCCATCTGCCACAGGACCACGCGCGTCCCCGTGAGAGCCTCCTCGGTGTTCGGCACCAGACACACGACGGTGTCGGCAAGGACGGATGTCGCCACCGCACCCAGATCGGTCACCCCGCCCGGGGAGCTCACGAGCAGGAAGTCGGGCCGGTGTTGCTGCTCGATGCACTGCTGAAGTTCCAGGAAGTACGCCGCGCCCGGAGGAGGAGCGGTCCAGGCCTGGCCTGCGCTCTGCGTCGAGCAGAGCAGATAGCGTCGGTCCAGCGCTGCCAACCGATGCCAGTAGGAATGCGAGAGGGCGGCGCCGGCGGGGAGGATGAAGAGCGGCGCCGGGGAGTCTGCGTCTCCGGGAACGTCGACGAGCCCGAGGTTCAGTTCCGCAGGGCGCTGGTCCGCTTCGGCGAGCGCCCAGATCCAATCGACGACGCCGCAGTCCGAACGCATGCCGTCAGTCGGGGGCAAGCAGTAGTGCAGGCCGGGCGCCCTCAGATCGAGGTCCATGGCAACAAC
>CAYRFY010000234.1:0-11127 GCA_964423635.1 uncultured Armatimonadia bacterium
GGCTGTGTGACGCCGCTGCGCGGCGCCGGGCGGTCCTTCGGACCTGACGACGACGACCAACGGCCTGTCTTCGTCGTCGGTTCGGTGGGCTTCCCCTCACCCACAAGCGTTCCCGCTCAGCGGGATCGCCAGACTCTCCCGGCAAGCGGCTCTGCGAGCCGCCGGGAGAAGGTGGAATGGAGGGCGGCACGGGGCGCTAAACACATACGCCGGGATTCCCGGCCGGACATCGAGACCTCCGGCAGGGACGCCCCGCCATCCGGCGGGGCGTCATCTCCCGCCGTCTCTTGCCCGGTCACCCTTACACGGCCGGGTGTAGGCACGCCTATCATCAGGACGGTCCATGAGAGCCCAGGATGCCCGGACGACGATACTGAACTTGCTCGCGGCGGTCGGTCGCGCTCCGCGGGATACCTTGCTGCGTGCGTCCGGTGGCGATGAGGCGCTCCTCGACCGGCTCATCAGCGCTCTCGTGGCCGAGGGGCTCGCGGTCGTCGATGGCGATGGTCTTGCCCACTCAGGCCCGGTGTTCCGGAGCCGGCCGGCCGAAGACGCAGCCATGCATCTTCGGCCGGTGGCGCCCGCCCCCACCTCACCGGTGCTCATCACCTCCCAAGGCGAGGAGCCCAAGGCACACGCGCTCCGGCTCTGCGAAGCTCTGGAAAGGGCTCTGGGGCGCGGTGCCTGCCGGCACCTGACCGACGATGACGCTGCCCCCGATCGCACCGTAGCCATCGGTGACTGCGGCGTCCTCGTTCTGGTGACCACCCAGGGCTGGTGGGAAGGCGCCTGCGGCCGAGCGGTGGCCCGGGCGGTGCATCTGGGCAAGCGGGTCGTGGCCGTGTGCCCAGAAGGTGAGATGACACCGGCCGCCCACCCGCTGCTGGACGGCGTCCCCCGCGCGGACCTCCCCGCCGACATGGACCGGCTCACAGCCTACGTTCGCGGGACCCCCACAGCGTTGCCATCCGGCCAGGGCGAGACTGTACTCGGTGTGACGCCGCTGAACTTCGCGGCCACCATCGCCCGCCACTGGATGGATTTCGTGGCCCGGCCGAAGCTACGACAGGAGTTCGAGACCTGGCTATCATGGGAGGACAAGTGCCTGCTCCTGGCGGGAGACGCCGGGGTGGGCAAGACGGCCTTCTGTGCGGCCCTGGCCGCCGAAGAGCCCCATCGCGTGGTGGCGGCGCACTTCGCCACCGTCCTGGATCAGGCAAGTCTCCAACCTCTCACATATGTCGCCACCCTTGTGACGCAACTGCACCGGCGACTGGCCGGGTACTCCGAGGCGCTGGGCAGGCGTCGATGCGACCTCCCACGCGAGCCGGTCGCCGGGCTCCGCGATCTGGTTCTGGCCCCCCTGCAGGCCATGGACGCTCCCGCCTCGCCGGTGGTCCTGCTGCTGGATGGTGCCGAGGACGAGCGGCTACTGGGAATACTCGAACTGCTGGCCGGGGGCCTGCCCGGCTGGGTGAAGCTCCTGATCTCGGCCCGGAGCGAGACGCAAGTAATTGAGAGGCTCAAGGACGTGGCCGTCGAGACCCTCGAACTTGCCTCGCCCGCACAGCGCCAGGATGTCAGGACCTATCTGGACACAGCGGGGGCCGAGACTGAGCTGGGGGCTCCGGTGGAAACGCTGTCTCGCCTGGCCGGCGGGAGCTACCTGGCAGCCGGGCAACTCACGGCGGCGCTGCAAGTCGGCGCGGTGAGGGCCGAGGAGCTGGCCCCACTGACACCGGGGCTCGATGGCGTCCTCGAGGGCGTGCTTGATCTGCAGTTCGGGGAGAGCGGCGGCTACGGGCAGGTTCTCGGAGCGGCGCTTTCGGCGCTTCTGGTGGCACAAGAGCCGATGCCGGCGGACGTACTGGCCCTGTGCGCGGGCTGCTCCGAAGATCACCTGCTCTCAAGCGTGGCCCCCGTGGAGTGGCTGCTCACGGTGAGCGGCGGTGGTGCCGGGCGATGCTACAGTCTGGCGGCCGAAGCGCCGGCCGAGTGGCTGGGTGATGCAGAGCGCGCGGGACGGTACCGCCTGGAGCGCGACCGGGGACACCGGCAGGTGGCCGACGCGCTCGCCGGGCGCTGGGGCCGATGCCCGTACGCCCTGCGCCACCTTCCCTCGCACCTGCTGGCCGGCGGCGACCTGGAGTGCGCGGCGGACCTGCTCACAGACCTGGAGTTCATCGAGGCCCGCTGCAAGGCCGGCCTGCTGCCCCGGCTCTTGTCGGAGCTGGCCGAGGTCGCTGCCGGGCTGAAAGAGCAGGACGCGGAGGAGGAGAAGCGACGACTGCGCGATGAGACGGTGCGGGAGTATGTGGCCAACCTGACGCGTTACGCGGAGCTGTCGACGTGGTGGTACGCCTCACACTGGAGCCGCCGAGCTCGGGCCCGCCTCCTGGGCCGCGGCAGGCCCGAACCACCGCCGCTGAGCGCGATCTGTTCGGCCCGGCCGTGGACCGAGGAAGACCTCATGCGCGAGGCCGTCCGTGTGGCGGCCAGGCCCACGCTGTCGGAGCGTGTGGCGGCCGTGCGAGACTGGCTGGAGGCCGAGGGCCGGCACCTGGCTCTGTACGGGGACGAGCCGGGGTACTGCGTGCAGCAGGCATATGCCTCCGCCGCCGACGGTCCGGTGCCCCGCATGGCCGGTGAGGTCCTGACCGCACGCGAAGACACGATCCGGCTCGCCGCCATATGCCAAGACAGGCCGCTCTTTCAGTGGCGCCCGGCATGCCGGGCCATGCTCACCGGGCACACCGGTGCGGTCTACGACGTGGCGCTCTCCGCCGACGGCACCTTTGCCGTGTCGGTCGGCGATGATAACGTCCTGCGGCTGTGGGACCTCCACAGCGGCCGCTGTGAGCGCCAGGTGGATGAGAGGGTGCGCGGGGCGCGCTCGGTGGCTCTCACTCCGGATGGGCAGGTGGTGGCCTACGCCCGGTCCAACGGTGCCATCCGAGTGCTGGAGACCTCCAGCGGTCGTCCGGTCTGCCTGCTGGACGCCGGCCCCCGGCACATACAGGCGCTGAACATCACTCCCGACGCCCGGCTCATCGCCTGCGCCGGAGCCAACGGGACGGTGCAGGTGTGGGATGTGGACAGAGAGCGTCGGCTCCGCGCGCTGTCGGGGCACGAGACCCATGTGAACGCCATCGCGATTGCCGCAACCGGCGCCATAGTGCTCACCGCCGGCGACGACCGGACGGTCCGCGTCTGGGATGTGGCCGAGGGGGCGTGCCTCCGCCTGATGGAAGGGACAGCGCGCGAGGTGAGGGCACTGGCCATCACTCCGCAGGCCACGGTGGCGCTCTCCGCCGGCGGCGACGGACTGCTGTGGCTGTGGGACGTGGAGAGCGGGCGCTGCAGCGGAGAGATCGCGGGGGGAGGCGAGGCGATCCGAGCCGTCGCGCTCAGCGCCGACGGGCAACTGGCGGCCGCGGGCGGGGATGACGGGTTCCTGAGGGTCTATGACACTCGCAGCGGTCAGTGCGTCCGGGAGCTATCCGGGCACAGGGGGCCTGTGCTCACGGTGGCGATGACGCCGGATGGCCGCACCGCCATCAGCGGCGGAGAGGACGGCTCCGTCCGGGTCTGGGACGTGACCCGAGGCCAGACGCGACCTCAGGCCGCCGCTGCGCCCATGGCCCTCAACCGACAGGGCCATCTGGAGCCTCGGCACATGGTGGCAAGGCCGGTGCGCACCTGGGACGCAGGCCCCGCGGCGAACCTGGCCGACCTGCAG
Source organism: uncultured Armatimonadia bacterium (assembly GCA_964423635.1). GTDB lineage: Bacteria > Armatimonadota > Zipacnadia > Zipacnadales > JABUFB01 > CAYRFY01. The sequence continues at coordinate 3,740 of CAYRFY010000234.1, forward strand.
GAGCATCGCGCCTACCGCCGGTCACCGGACGGGAAGATGAGCGTCTCCGGGCGCCGCGATCGCCGACTCCGGGTCTTCGAGCTGTCGACCGGCCACTGTCGGCACGTGCTGCGCGGAAACCCCGAGCCTATCGCGGGCCTGGACCTCAGCCCCGACGGGCGCCGGGCGGCCTCGGCGGCGGACATGGCCCGCCTCTGGGACCTGGAGCGTGGACGGATGATTGCGGTCCTACCCAACTCCGCAGGATTCTCCCGCGCTCTGTCCGTATCGCCTGATGGGCGTCTCGTGGCGGGGTGTGGGGCGGGCGTACGTCTGTGGGATGCGCTGTCCGGGGTCGAGGTGGCCACTCTCGCCGGAGATCTGGAGCGCGCGGAGGCCATTGCCTTCTCAGCCGATGGCCGCTTCCTCGCCGCCGGCGGTGCCGCCGGCACCGTGGTGGTCTGGGAGATGCACTCCGACCGCCCTGTCCGGGTCCTTCTTGGAGCCCACTCGTACATCAGTGCAGTGGCTCTGAGTGACCACGGTGAATGGGTCTTTGCCGCCGATGGCGACGCCGTACTGCGACTGTGGGATGTGGCGGGCGGCGAGAAGCTCTCCGTGGTACGTCTGAGCGCGCCGGCCATGGGGCTGCGGGTCCGATGGAACGCGGTGGTGGCCACCGACAGCCTCGGGAATGTGCATGGGTTCAATGTCTACGGGCCGCCGGAGCCGCAGCCGGTTGCGACGCTCACGCGTCTGTGGTGCTTCGGTGACGGCGCGACGGAGGGGGCCTGGGAAGAGCAGCGCCGCGTCTCGTGCCCGTGGTGCGAGACACGGTTCGAGCCTCCCGACAGAGCGCTGACCGCCCTGGCCGGCTTCCGCACGGCGGTGGGTGACCTCATCCCCTCCATGTCCCTGCCGCCCGCGGCCTGGGATGATCCGCGCCTGCGTCAGACCTGCCCCCACTGCGGGCTGCCCCTGCGGCTGACGCCCTTCTGTGTGGATGACAGCGATCGCCCCCCGAGCCCGGGCGAGTCAGCGATCGACGGCGGCACGGAGGGCCAGGAGGAAGGCCACGAGGGCGCACAGGACCGCGGCGGCCAGACAGGTGTCGTGGATGCCCAGGGCGGGAACCAGCAGCGCGCCGGAGAAGGCCGCGCCGAGGGAGGCGCCGCCGAGATCGGCGGCGTAGAGCCAGGCGGCGGCACGGTGGGGAGCGGCGGCGCTCCGGCTTCCGAGCCCGAAGGCGCTGGTGGCCAGCGGGAACTGCAGCCCCACCGTGAGCCCGACCACTGCGGTGAGCATGGGGAAGGCCACATGCCGGATCCATCCCGCGGCCAGGCTCCCCTCACCCGGTGATCCCAGCTTGGCCAGCAGCGTGGACAGAGCCAGGGCACAAAGCCCCATCAGGAGCTGAGAAGCCACCAGCGCCCAGGACGCCCTTCGGGCCCCCGCACCCCGCAGCCAGCCGGAGGCCGCCATGGCCCCCAGCGCCAACCCTACCATGAACGCTCCGATGATGATCCCCACCTGATGGTAGACATAGCCGTAGAAGGCCTGGAACGCCAGGAGCAGCACCAACTCCAGCAGCATCCCCATCGCTCCCGTGGCGACCACCGAGATCACCACATACCCACGCCGACCGGCAGGGCGCACCCCCATCAGCAGGAAAGCGGCCAGGAGCGCCAACGCAGGAGCTCTCAGGTCATGCAGACGCAGGCCTGCAGCGCGAAGGTAGAGCTCTTCCAGGCCAGGGTGATAGAGCCCGACCCACACGGCCTGATCGTACAGATAGCCGATGGGATGCAGATCGCGGTTTGGCGGAGTCTTGGGGGCCTTGGCCAGCTCAGTTTGGATGAACCGGCGGTTGAAGGGCTCCAGTCGGTCCTCGACCATGGCCTCGAAGTACGGTGCCTCGATGCCCCGCGCCTGAAGCCGCTTCAGCATCTCCGCCGCGTCGTCGGACAGCTCCGCCTGCACGCCGCCTACGGCCACGGCCAGCGTGTCCTCGCCCGGCATCAGGGCGCGTCTGGGGAACACGGCCGCGGCGGCGGAGAGAATGCTGGAGTTGAACCGGATCAGCGAGGGTCGGAAGTAGTGCCGGGAGGAGGACATCTCCCAGGCCAGGATCCCGGATGGCTCCAAAGCCGCCGCGACCTCGCGGTACCACTCGAGGGTATAGTAGCGGTTGAGCATGGCGGTGGAGGGATCGGGAAGCGAGAGGAGGATGGCATCATACCGCGGACGCAGACCCACGGCGGCCTGCTTCACGACCAGGCGTCCGTCCACGGCGAGGCTGCTTACGCGGGGGTCGGCCAGGGCCGCCCGATCGGGCCCGCTGACCCACTTGCGCGCAAGCTCCAGCATCCGCGGGTCCAGCTCGGCGTAGTCCACTCTCTCCGGGCCGTGCTTGAGCACCTCGCGCACCCCGCCCGTGGCGCCACCACCGATGACAAGCACCCTCCGCGGCCGACGGCACTGCAGGAGGGCGAATTGGACCAGCTCCTCGACCGACGGCAGAGCGGGCGACACGCCGGAGGGCACACCGTTTTCGAAGAAGATGACCCCCTCCAGGCCCTGTCGCACCACGGCCGTGTGACCGAAGGGCGAGCTCGCCCGATCGAGGACCTCATGTCCGTGCCAACGGACTGCGAGCGAGTGACTCTGCAGGGCACCGGAGCCGGCGACGCACAGGAATACCGCTCCCGGTCCCGCGAGCAGGGACCAGCGGTGGGCAACACCGGCTGCGCGCCCAAGCAGCAACACCGCCAGCCACAAGACCGCACCCGCCGCGGCGGCGACCAGGAAGACGTTGGCCACCATCACCGCGGCCCAGCCCAGCAGCACGCCTCCGGCCAGGTGACCGATGGCGTCCAGTGCGTAGCAGTGGCCGGGGCCCGAAGGCTCTCCACCCGCGACTTGCCCGAAAAGCCGCAGCCCCACGGCGAAGAGCGCCCCGGTGCAGAGCGCCGGCAGCGCAACGGCACCGAAGCTGATGAGCACCAGGTGTAGCGGCCCCAGCATCTCGCCGGGTTGAATCGCCAGGTGAACGGTGAACAGTCTCTCCAGCCCGGAGCTGAACGAGAAGACCTCCCCCAGCTTCATGGGGACAATGCCCGCCAGGGTCGGGTAGACGCGCACCCCCGCGATCGCGATGCAGGCGGCCATCAGCAGGCCCGCCGTCAGCCAACCGGCAGAGGCCACCGTCTGGGCCAGGGTCGCATCCCCGCGGGCTCTCCGGCGGGAGGCGAGCACGGTTCCGACGGCACCGCAGACCAGCCAGGCCGCCAGCGTCAGGCCCAACGAGACCTCATTGCCGTAGCAGGCCAAGAGCAGCTCACGGACAAGCAGCACCTGGGCGATGCCCGCCGAGAAGCCGCCGGCCACCACGAATGCCGCCGCAGCACGCCGAGGAGTCATGACACCTATCCCCGCGGGCGGGGTCTCCCGACGGCGGTCAGGTACACCACGGTTTCCTCCACACCATCCAGGCCAAACAGGGCGTCCACCTTCTCGTCCATGTAGGCGCCGATGTTCACACTCCCCAATCCCAGCCCTGCGGCGGCAAGCTGCAACTGGCCACCGATGTGCCCGGCGTCCAGATGGATGTACCGGTAGGCGCGGTCACCGTACTTCTGTGCACACCGACTCACTACGGCCCCCCAGGCGAAGACGACTGCCGCGCTGCCGCAGAACCTCTGGCCGAAGCACGCCTCCACACAGGCCTGGCCGAACGGCCCCTCTTTGAGGATTGCCAGCGAATGCTCCCGCACCTGATAGTGGGCGATGCCCGGGCCGGCCCCCTCCACGTTGTTGAGCACCAGGTACGTATCATTGGGGTACAATGCCCCGGCGGAGGCCACCGTGCGCAGGATGAAGCCGTTGGTCTCACCCGTCACTCCCTGAATGGCCCACAGGAGCTGTGAGAGCTCCTGCAGCGAGATCGGCTCAGCACTGAACCGCCGCTGCGTGCGCCTCCGGGCGATGAGCTCCCAGAGCGGCTCCCCGCCGGTTCTCCGCGGCTCGGGGAGCTGCACCACCGCCAGAGGGTCGTCGTACTGCTTGAACGGCGGCGTCGGCCTGGCCCACGGACACGGGGCCGGCGGCCTGTCGGGCGAGTGGCGGGTATCGAACTGGAAGCCCGGACCGATCCCGGCCGGGCGATTGTCAGAATGAGACATGCGACACCTCCGCAGTGGACGATAGTGAGCGAGGGGGCTTCGCCGCGACGAGGGCCGAGACCTGCGCAGCCAACAGCGGCCCACCATGGAGACGGGAAGTCACCGAGCGCCACGGAGAGCGGCAAGAGGAGGTCACCGGCGCAACACAGAGACGCAGAGAACGACGGAGCACGACTGAGTACGACAGGGCAGTGCGTACCAGAGGGCACGAGACCATGGACGAGGGCCGGGCGGTTTTTCAGCCGCCGAAGGGGGGCGACCTGCTGACCGCTGCAAAAAGACGTGACGCTCACCGGACTGCACCACGAACCGCCGCGCGGTGACTGCCCCGGCACGTCACCCCACACCCATCGCAGCGCCCTGTAGGCGCGTCTTGCGCCCACGGCCTGTCCGCCTCTACCTCAGCCGATACAACCGCGCCCCTCGCGCCACATACAGCGCCCCGTCGCCTCCAGCGCTCAGGAAGCTGCCGCCCTCCTCGGCGACCTGCTCGGCCTCCCAGGTGGCCGAATCGACGCGGCAGACCGCGGACGGGTTCGCCCCGTAGAGCTTGCCGTCTGCCGTCACGACGAGGCTGGATAGGGCGCCGATCGGGGAACCAACCGTCTCGGTGAACTGCATCTTCTCCGGGTCGAAGACCAGAAGCTGTTCGCCGGAGGCCGCGGCGATCCTCCCGTCCGCCAGCGTGGCCAGGGAGGAGATGGGACACTCGTCCTCGTGCACCTTGTGCTCCCGCACCGGGTCCCAGACGAAGAACCTGCCGCCACCGGCGCAGTACAGGTACCGTTCGTCCACCGCGATGTGGCTCACGGCGCCACCGGGCACCAGGTCCAGCCAGTTCTCGACCTCCAGCGTCTCGGGATCGATGCAACTGAAGGCTCCCGTGGGCGCGGAGTTGTAGCTGGGGATCGAGCCCACCCAGACCCGTCCGTCCGGGCCCAAAGCGATGGCCTGGGTCCGGTACTGACCGGCACCCACACTCCCCAGCTCCCGCGGGTTGCTTTCCCTGCTCAGTCCCGGCCGCCACGGCTGTCTGGGATCATAGACGGATACGTAGGCCCGTACATAGTGGCCGAAGTACACCTTGCCGTCTCGGCCGCTGTGCACGCTGTCCGCCTGTCCCCCGACGCGGATTGCCTTGCCCAGGTCCGTGATGCGCTCCTTGTCGGGCTTGTGGCCGAAGATGTGCTGGTTGATGTAGGTGCTGCCGTACAGGTTCCCGTCACTGTGGCCGGTGAGCGTCTGGATCGCCATGCCGTCGGAGGCCTCAGTGAGCTTGCGGCGGTCGATCTCCCGGCGCTCCTGCAGATCGTAGAGGATGTAGTCCTGGTCGTCGATGCCGTGCACATAGCGGTCGTGCACAACCTGCTCGCACTGCCCCAGATTCCGCACCAGCAAGGTGAGGCTGTCGCTCTCGATGTCGTAGCGGTACAGGTCTCCGCTGGGCTGGGCATACAGGTAGGCCTCGCCGGCGGGAGCTCCGTGGCAGTTCATCCACATCAGATCGCCCTCCGGCCGGTCCACTACCCGCAGGAGCGACTCGGTCTCTGCGTCGAAGACGGCCAGCGTGCCGTCGTAAAGCAGGCTCCCCAGCACGTACTTGCCGCTGGTTGCCATGTCGTAGCATGTGGAGTTGTGCCGATATTCATCGGGCAGAACGTCTCGGCGCTCTCCGGTGACCGGGTCCAGCACCACCACGTGGGCCCTGTTGCCGGTGCCTGCCCACACCCTCCCGCGATGATCGACACAGATGGCGCGCACATACTGCTCCTCGGGGTCGACCCGTCCCAGGTCACGGAGCCTGCCGGTGCTTGTGTCGACCTCGATCACGCTGCAGGTTGGGTAACAGGCGCCGTAGACCTTGTCGCCGTGGGCGGCGGCGGCCCAGATGTACTGGACACCGAACTGTGAGCCACCCAGGTTCTCCAGAGTGCCGTTCGCCGGATCGTAGCGCTGCAGATCTCCGGGATTGACCCCGCCCACGTAGAGACACCCGTCCGCCCCCAGGCAGCAGCCGTAGCCGCCGGAGGAAGCCAGCTTCACCCTGGTGAGCTCGCCTGAGGCGCTGTGATATCCCAGTAGCTCGCTGCCGGTGGTGGAGTAGTAGGCGATGTAGAACATCCCCTCATGACCGCCCCGGCTGGGGGCCAACACCCCATGGCTGTTGCCGTAAACGATGGCACGAATCGCGACGCCAATCTCTGCGGACTTCATCATGGCTTCCTCCGCCGGACATCCGGATGAGACGGCCAGGCAGGTTAACAGCAGCACAGCCCGGCTCGTAATACTGAGGTGGCACTCCTGCACACCAGTCAGTCCCTTCGCCAAAGTGACGTTCCGCGCGCACGGGAAGGGTTCGTCGCCCGGCTATCGCGGGCCTTCAAGGGACGCCGCGGGTGGTGCATGCTTCCGAACAGCATGGGGCGGCCGCCGTGTCCTCCGATGATACCTGACCTCCGCGCCGGCAAGACGACCGTTGCCGCTTCCCGCTGTGCCCGACATGTGCCTCGCGGTGCACGCCCTGGTGGCGATGACTGTCGACACACGCCAAGCGAACCTCGGTCCTCCGGGAGGTCGGGCATCGCTCCTGGCGGAACCTCTCTTTCCGTCCAGAAGCGTCCAATACCCGGCCCTGTGTGGCCTGCGGGAGGGACATGATGGAGAAGCTCAGAGTCGGTATTCTCGGCCTGCGCCGGGGCATGACGCACCTGCGCAACTTCATGGCCCTTGACAACGCCCTGGTCATCGGCGGGGCCGATCGCCTGCCGGACTGGCGGGCGAAAGCCGAGGAAGTGTTGAGCCCCGTGGGAGGCGTCGTAGTACCCGAGTTCGAGGATCTGCTGGCACTGAAGCCCGATGCCGTCGTGATCGCCAGCAACGGCAAGCTGCAGGTGCAGCACGCCTGTCAGGCCATGGAGGCAGGTTGTCACGTGCTGTCCGAAGTGCCGGGCGCCGACACGGAGGAAGAGCTGATACGTCTGCGGGACTGCGTGGAGCGCACCGGCATGACGTACATGCTCGGAGAGAACTCCTGCTTCCTGGACTTCTTGCGCTACTGGCACAAGTGGATCGCGGAGGACCGCTTCGGTCCGGTCTCCATGGCAGAGGCCGAGTACCTCCACTATCTGCCGGCGACGCTCCAGGCCCCGGACGGCACCCGCTTCACCCCTTCGGACGCCAGAGCTCAGGGGCGCACCGATGCCCAACCGGTCTGGCGCGCCGACCAGC
>CAYRFY010000235.1:0-9082 GCA_964423635.1 uncultured Armatimonadia bacterium
TACCTGTCTTTGGACCAGTACCTCAATGAGGGCTGGCTGCGGAATGTGCGCCCCCTGGGGATCAGCTTCGCCCTGGAGGTGCTGGGTCTGGCGTACCTGGTCTCGGGCGAGGTGCTGCTTTCGAGCTGGTTCTTCTACTTCTTCATGAAACTGGTGAAGGTGATCGGGCTGGGGATGGGGTATCGGGGGGCGGGGTTCCCGTTCTTCCAGGAGGTGAGTGCCGGGGGCTATGTGGCGCTGGCGGTGTTTCTCATCTGGGTGGCGCGGCCGCATTTCGCCCGGGCGTGGCGGGGCCTGGAGGAGCGGGACCAAAACGAGGCGCTGCCGTTCAGGCTGCTTCGGTGGTGATGGTGTGGTTCCTGGCCGAGGCGGGTCTTCCGGCGCGGCTGACGGTGATCTGGCTCCTGACGATGTACATGTTCACCCTGGTCGCGGCCAGGGTGCGGGCGGAGGCGGGGCCGCCGGTGGTGTGGTGCCACCCCTATGGCTTCGACAAGCAGATGCCCTTCCAGCTTCTGGGGTCGCGGTATGTCAAGAGTCTCGGTGGGGACAAGGCGCTGGCGATGTTCAGCGGGCTGTTCTGGATCGGCCGCGCGGCCTACCCCCACCAGGTGGCCCAGTACGCCGCGGACGGCTTCAAGCTCGCCGGATACGCGAAGGCCAAGCGCAATCAGCTCATGGGCCTGATGCTGCTGATCTGTGCGGTAGCCCTGGGCATCACTTACTGGTACCACCTGGATGTGGGCTATACCTTCGGCCAGGCCATGATCGGGAGTCGCTCGGGGGAGCTGAGCCTGGGCTGGGGCTTCAACTGGTCCAAGGGCGAATACAGCGTGCTGCAACTGGCTATGGAGCGCCCGCAGGGCCCGGATTGGAATCGGGCCGGGTTCTACGGAGCGGGCTTCGCGTTCACCGCCCTGCTCACCATGGCCCGGACCCGCATCACCAGCTTCCCCTTCCACCCGCTGGGCTTCTTGCTGGCCACGCTGTACGGCGACTATACGCCCTACTGGTTCCCGTTCCTGTTCGCCTGGGTCTGCCAGCGGATCTTCCTGCGCTACGGCGGGCTGAAGCTGTACCGCAAGTTCGTGCCGCTGTTCCTGGGCATCGCCATGGGTCACGTGGTGCTCGGCGGGTTCCTGTGGCGGATCGTGATCAACTACTTCATCGACCCGTCGATCTCCAAGAGGTACTATCTGAACCTGGGAGGGTAGGGGACCGGCGAGCAACGGCGAGCAACGGCGAGAAACGGCTGACCACGGAGACACGGAGAGCACAGAGTTCCACGGAGAACGGCTTAACACGGAGGACGGCGGAGGGGCAGAGGGTGGCGCGTGATCCGTGGCGCGCAAGGGCAAACGGCGGGCGACCGTTGGTGGGGCGGGCTTTCCAGCCCGCCGCCGTTGGACGGTTGGTTCGTGGCGCGTAACGGGACCGTTATCGTTCGCCGGGCACCTTGGAGGCCGTGGGATACGCAGTGGTGCGAGCCACCGTGCCGGCGGGGAACGGCAACGGCGAACGGCACGGAGTCGGGCTGGAAAGCCCGACCTACGCGACGGCGACGGCAACGGCGAGGGCGCTAGATCAGCGACTCTTGCTCCTCCCACTCTCCTTTGAGTATCTTCTCGGCCCTCTCGCCATAGGCCACCTTCTCGCCCTGCGGGACCGTGCGCCAGATCAGGAACTGCTTGCGGATGCCCGCCATGAATAGGGAGTTCGTCTTCTTCCACGACGTGATGTCGCCCGCCAGCCGATTGAGCCTGATGTGGATCTCGTAGATCTCCCGGTCGCCCGTGGGGCGGCATTCCAGCATGAAGTCCTGACTGACCCCCAGGTCGTAGGGCGCCAGCCACATCCTCAGACGCACCGCCATCCCGTCCTCGTCCTTGTCCTCGTAGGTCACCGGGTCGAGCCTAACGTCTTCGGCCAGGAACTCCCCGCCGGCATAGCCCACGTACTCATCGAAGAACTCCTTGAGGAACGCCGAGACTCCGTAGGCGTCACGGCCCGTGACGGTGAAAGGCAAGAGGACATCCATCGTGTCGCCCTGCGGCTCCGGGAGCGACCAGCGGCGCTCGATGCCCGGAGAGGCGATGTCCGCGGCGCGGCGACTGGGGTAGAGGGTGGAGAGCAGGACCACTACGACGATGACCACCGTCACCCCGACGGCCGTCATGGAGGAGTAGTTGAGCTCCAGACCCATGGAGACGCCGGTGGCGTGGATGATGCGGGCCAGAGTCTGCCCCGCCAGATAGCCCACGATGGCGCCCAGATTGGCGAACACCGCCGCCTCGGCGAGAAACAGCATGGAGATATGGCTGGGTGCAAGGCCCAGGGAGCTGTAGATCCCGATCTCCTTGGTACGCTCGTAGACCGAGCCGAGCATGGTGTTGAGCACGATCATGGCGGCGATGAGGATCGGGATCACCAGATTGCCCGCGCCGCCGACGGCGGTCATGCCCACCGAGCTGAACAAGAAGGTCTCCGAGCCCATGCCCGCATAGAGGCTGAGGGCGAAGCGCTTCATGATCTCGTCCACTCCGGCGCTGACCTGCCCCGGGTCATCGTAGCGCACGGCTATGGAACGCAGCGTGCCCCCCAGCTCCAGGACGCGGTCGTAAGGCAGGACGATGAGCTTCTCGGGTCCGAAGTGCTTGTACTCCTGGAGCAGCCCCTCGGCGCCGCCGGTGCCCAGTTGCGAGCGCTGCTCGGCCTGGCGCTGGAGCTCCTTGATCACCTCGGGGCGGAGCATGGCGTAGTTCACCGGCATGATGGGCTCGCCGTCGAGGTCGCTGAGCTTGCGCATGGCCTGCTCGTCCAGCAGCCCCACGACTCGAAACTCCGTGCCGAAGACCGTGACGCTCGCCGAGCCCAGCCTGTCGGCGGTGATGCCCAGGGCCTGAGCCACAGCGGTGGGTAGCAGCGCCACATTCCTGGCATCGTCGGGGAGCCATCTGCCGGCGGCGAGAATGTCTTCCACAGGCAAGACCTCGCGCTCCTCGGGAGACAGGCCCAGGATGCAGTTCACGGCGTAGCGTTTGGAGGAATCGGTGCTGAGGGCGACGTCGACCACCAGCTCCTTTTCGATGTTGGCCGAGGTGTACCACGCCCGGGGCGAAACCACGCCCGCGTGGCCGAACTCGTTGGCGATGATGTCGGCCGTGGGCTCCTCCAGCGAGAGCCAGGCGCGGTCACGGAACATGACGCCCTGATAGGAGGGGCTGTGGGACATGCGGATCTTGTTGGCGCGCAGGTAGGACTTGACCGAGGTGAAGCTCAACACGGTGAAGGTCAGGAGAGTGAGTGTGATCGCGGTGAGTGTGGTGCGTGTCTTGCGGCGGCGCATGTTGGCGATGCCCAGGGCGAAGGCCGCGGCGGCCGCGGACAGACGGCCCACGTCGGCCTCGTGCACTCCTCCTCGCTGCTGCTTCATGGCCTTGAGCTCGGTATTGAACTTCATGGTGACGATGGCGATGACGGCCACGGCCAGGGCCATGATGACGAAGGAGAGCAGGATGACCGGCGGGGCGGTGGTGAGCGAGAAGGCCGGATGGACCAGAGCGATGAGGATGAAGACGAAGACGAAGACCCCGACTGTGCCCAGGATCTGGTAGATGATATTGCGGCCGGCGAAGAACAGGCGCTCGCCGAAGTAGGCGAAGGGGAGCAGGAGGGCGAGATAGAACAGCAGGCCCTTCACCACGTCGACGGCGGTCTGCTGCACCTCGGGATAGGCGCGGGATTCGTAGCCCCAGGCATTGCGGGAGGCGGACAGGGCGGTGCCGTACTGCCGGCGGGCCAGGGATTCCTGGGCCTTGTCCAGCGAGACCTTCGCCAGGTCGTGCAGCTCATTGATCCTCTGATTGTCGATACCGTTCTTGCGCAGCTTGGCCATGCGGGACTCGTCCAGGGTCCACATGTCCCGGGCGATCTGCAGCGGCGTCAGCGGGATGCGGGGCGTCTCGGAGGCGCGGAAGCCGATGCCCTCGGGCCGGTCGGGGGTGGCATTGGTCAGCACCATGCGCAGACCCAGCAGGCCCATGCCCATGGCCACCTGCAAGTCGACCTGGGGCATGGAGTAGATCACGGCGCAGGGCTCCACATACGAGGGGAACTCGGAGCCGGTGCCCACGGCCAGCGACAGCGAGTAGCCGAAGGAGATGGGCTCGCTATAGTCCTTGGCGTCGAAGACGAAGACCTTCTGCAGGGTCTGGAAGTAGCGGTTGTCCACGAGATCGTAGATGTCGGTGGGGACGCAGCGGAAGACGATGACGGGGCGCTTGAGGCCGGCGCGGCCGTACACATCGCGGGGGTACTTCTTGTCCCCGTCGGGCCCCTGATCGGGGGCGTAGGTCAAGGCGCCGGTGTCGGAATCGAAACCATAGGCCTCGAGGATGCCACCGGTGGGCCGCTCTCCCCGGAGCAGAAACTCGCTGGTCTCGTTGGACATCCCCAGGACCTCGGTATGCACCCCCATCATCATCCGGTACTGGCCCTGAATAACCACCAGCGCGTGAGGGACAGGAGTGTTGGGGACGAAGCTCTCGGTGCGCCGGAACTCCAGCACCGAGCCCTCGACGTCCTTGAGCTCATCCATCTTCTTGAGCGCATTGACTCTCTTCAGCGCGCCCTCGGTGAGAGTGTCGTCATCCAAGAAGGCATACAGCAGGCAGGTGAGCAGGCGCACCTGTGAGACGAGGTTGGCCTCGTTGAGCCGGTCGGGGGTATCCAGGGGAGTGTCCACCAGGGAGCGGGCGTCGGCGACGGTGGCAAAGACCAGCCCCGGGCGGCCGCCGCGAATCGCCATCTCGTGGTCGAAGGCGATCTTGCCGGGGAAGAAGGTGTGCCATTCCCGGCCCTTGACGGGGTTGATGCCATCGACGAAGACGTCTTCCACCGCCAGGCCCAGCTCGTCGCCGGCCGCGGTGGCGTACTCATAGAACTGCTTGCCCACCGGAGAGTAGAAGCGCAGCAGGTGGGCCTGGGAGTAGTACCAGCCGACCTGGAAGACCCCGAAGGAGGAGCCCTGGGTGCTGAGGTCCAGGGAGATGAACATCTCGACGGCCCGGAAGCCGTCCAGGCGTTCCCAGATGGCGATGTCGTTTTCCCGGCGGGCGATGTCTCTGTCCAGACGCGCGACGCGGACCCGAGCCATCTCGGGCGAGAGCTGCAATTGGCCCACATTCACCTCGGGCCGCTCGGCACCTGTGACGGCAGCGGGTAGCTCCGCGAGTTGTCGCTGGGCATCTGCTTTGAGCTTCTGCATCTCCTGCAGGTCTCGGTGCAGCTCGCGCAGGCGCGGTTTGGCCTGCCTTTCCCGCTCCTTGCGGGGCTCGCGCCCCCACAGGCGGACGAACTCCCGGGAGCCGGCGAGAGCCGAGAAGTGACCGCTGGTGGCCAGGAAGATCACGCTGCGCCGTGGCCGATCCTTGGCCATGGCCCGGGCCAGCTCGAGCATGGTGGCGATGCTGACGGCATTCTCCGCCCCCGGCGAGAGCCCGGGCACGACGGAGATCGAGTCGTAATATGCCTGCACGATCATGGCCTGCTCGCGCAGTGAGGGGTCGGAGCCCTCGAGCACGGCGATGATATTACGGTTGGTCTGATTGCGCCAGGGAACGCGGGCAAAGATCCTTCCCGTGGTGCGGTTGGAGGCCTCCAGGGAGGCGATGACCTGCTGAGCGTCCTCGTTGGCCATGTAGAAGCGGGGGCAGTCGATGGGGCACTGGAGGAACTTGACCTCGGCCTCCCCCCGGGTGGTCCTGGCGGGTTCGATGAAGACCACGGCGGCGGCACCCAGGAGGGGGGCGTTGAGCCAGTTTTGGCCGACGTTGAAGTCCATCAGGACGATGCTGCCGGTCACGTGCTCGTGATCGAAGTCGGAGAGGTTCCCCTGCCGGGCGTAGATCACCCGGCCTCCGATACCGCTGCGCGAGACCTGCGGGGTGCGGGCCAGGTTGGGCCACACGGCGCTGAGCTCGTAGCGGGTGCCATTGACCTGCAGAGAGCAGCCCTCGTCCGCCGGGGCGGGGAGCTCGTACTCCTGAGTCATGACCTCCAGACCCAGGCGGCGGAACTCTTGTTCCACCATCTCGGCGGCCTGGATGTTCCCCGGATAGCCGGCGACCCGGGAGCCCAGAGAACTGAGCGTGCCCACATCGCCCAGCAGGCGCTGCGGATCCACCCTGGCGGCGATGTCCACATACCCGGCGGCCCCGGCGGCCGCGGGCAGCAAGAGTGGGAACAAGAGGATGCTCAGGGCGGCGAGCACCTTCGGTGGGACTTTCGTGGAGGCTTGCATGATGGTCGCTCCTGGCATTGTGGCCGGCTGGGGGCGGGAACGGCACTGATGAGGCCTCACCCCCGTCCCCTCTGCTTCACGCGCCCATACGGCGGGCGCTTGGAGAGGGGGGAACGGGAAACGGCCCCTTTCCGTCGGCGGTGCGGTGGGCTTCCCCCTCACCCTCCGCTCCAGCCCTCCGGGCTGTCACGGAGACCTCTCCCGGTCGTCCCGCAGGGCGGGACTGGGAGAGGTAGAACGGCCAACGGCCAACGGCGGCGGCGCACAGGTCGCCGCCCTACAAGGGCACGGCTACAGCGCTTCAGCCAAAGTGCACCACATAGCGGCGGTACATCTCGTTGATCAGACTCACCCAGCCCCAGACCACACCCGCTACGAAGAAATGCCCGATCACAATTCCCATGAAAAACGGGATCAACTGGCGATATAGGCGCATCCCGCCGAGTTTGAGCACCAGGGTCTTGATGATCCAGACGATCAGGAACGGTCCCCAGAGCGGTCCGCCATAGGAGGCCACCATCGCGAATCCCAGGGGATGCAGCGGGAACCGCAAGACGTAACTGCGGACAAGGAGCAAGAGCGTTGTGATCACCGCGCCGCTGACCGCCGCTCCCGTTCGGGCCCTGTCCGGCGGCACATGGCCCTTGGTGTACGCCGCAAGCTGCTCGAACTCGTTTCTCGCCAGCGTCGTGCGATAGCCGCCCTCGGTCGTCCCGCCCTCGAGGATGTTGCACCCGTGGGTGTAGTAGGCCGTGAGGTGGATATAGTAGGCGGCGGCAAGGCCCAGGAGCAGAGCTGCGATCAGCCACCACGACACCGTTCTGGGCTTCAGGCGCACCTCGGAGGCAATTCTCTGACTCTCCACCTGATAGGCCATCATCGACTGGAAGAAGCCCCGGGAGGCGAACATGAGGGCAGAAAACAGCGTGAGATTGCTCCAGTTGCCGCCCTTGACGAAGGGCTCCGAGCCCAGGGCGTAGACCATCATGCGCTTGTGCTGATAGAAGGGAAACAGCCAGACCATGGCCGCCCCCGCCTCGGCCCGGGCCCGGGCGTACACCAGAGCAAAGAGCAAGATGAGCCCGAAATAGAGGGCCGCCGTCCACAGCCACATACCGGCCTGGGTGGCGAACAGGAGCATCCCGGCCGTGCCGGCGATGGCGCCGAAGACCGCCATGCGGTATGACATGGGCTCGGCACTGTCATCCACCTCGGGCGCCCCGGAGAAGGCCTTGCGGAACACCTCGGCGAGCTGGTGCCGTGCCACCCAGATCAGGAAGATTCCGATCGCCACATAGGCGCCGAAGGCCTGCTCCTGGTCGAACGGGAACCCGGCGATCTCGTAACCCATGCCGGTGGCGGCCACGTTGGAGAGTCGCAAGAGCAGATAGAAGACCCACACCGAGAGCGTGATCTCGGTGGAGACCAGATAGCCCAGGCCCAGATTCTCGGGCCGCCAGGCGATGCTCAAGGGCCTGATCGAGGCCAGCGGGCGCTCGGTGAACAGGGCACCCAGGTCGTACGCCCTCCCCAGGGCGGGCACCGCCGGATTCCACGCATTGAGGATGTTGAGCACATTGTACAGCGCGGCCAGTGCGAACCCCGTCCACATCAGCTTATTGGTGTAGAAGCCTCCCGTGGGCCCGTGGGCGCCCTGGGTGGAGACGTCCACGACCAGGTGGACGATGGGGAAGGTCAGGCGCTCTCTATCCACCCACTGGCGCCGGAACAGCGAGATGATGCACAGCATCGCCACGAACCAGGCCAGGAAGAACAGGGTCCAGAAGACCAGGGGAGTGGCCCATGCCCCCCAGGGAACCTGCTCATTGACATTGGCCTCGTACATCTCCCGGATGACCGTGGGGTCCTTGGGGGCCAGCCAGTCGGGCATGTACTTTTGGAAGGCGGCGAAATCGTTTTCGGGAGTGGCGAAGTAGTACAGGGCGGTGATGCCGGGAAACAGCATGCGCGCCACGCCCACGGCGGACATGGACACGCCGATGCACAGGAACATGTAGACCAAGAGCACCTGCGCCTGGGAGAGCCGCAGATGTCGGGAGAGCTTCCCCAATAGTGGGGCCAGGGGCGTGAGCACCAATAGGGCCGCCACGGCCGGGATGACGGGCACGCTCTCGTCGAGCTGGACGCCGTGGGAAACGAGACCGGAGTGGCGGAGCCACAGCACCGAGCCGATGAGCGCCAGCACCGAGATGACGGCGGCGCGGACCGTGAGTCCCTGAAGCGGAGCCTCCCCGGTGGCGGTGGCCTGCTGGGGGCGAGCCGGATTGGGGGCGGGTGCGGGTTTCACAAGATGGCCTCGCCAGTCAGAGTGCCGGAGCTGTGCGAAGGGGCCAGGATCGCGAAGACGGCCGCCGCCCTGAGGCGGCCGTCAGGGAGCTATTCGCCGTGTGGCGGGGCATCCCTTCGTGGGCTGTTTGTTGTACGTATCCCGGACAGGACCGGCAGGCGGTGCCGCACGGGCGGTATCGCGGGGCTCTGTATATGCCTGGCGTGCGGCGGCTGGTGCCGGCCGGTCCTGCGGAGTTGACGACAACGGCCAATGGCCGACGGCGGACGGCGTGTTTACGTCGTCGGTCCGGTGGGTTCGCCCCTCACCCGTCAGATCGCCCCGCTTCGCGTGTCGATCTGCCGACCTCTCCCGGACGCCCGCTCACGCGGGCTGGGAGAGGTTGAACGGCCAATGGCCGACGGCGGACGGCGTGTTCACGTCGTCGGTCCGGTGGGTTCGCCCCTCACCCGTCAGATCGCCCCGCTTCGCGT
>CAYRFY010000235.1:9182-11092 GCA_964423635.1 uncultured Armatimonadia bacterium
TGCCGACCTCTCCCGGACGCCCGCTCACGCGGGCTGGGAGAGGTTGAACGGCCAACGGCATGGGGCGCCAAACACGTACGAAGCCCGTCGCTGGGGGACGCCGCTTCGCGGCGCCTTGGCCTTGTTACTCCTCTGCGGACCACAAACCCGTTGACAATGGGCTGTGGCTGACCGATAATCGACCTCGCGCTCGGGGGCGGCGGCTTCCGTGCGCTTGCGCTTTTGCCAGGGAGGTAGAGACGATGCCGCTGTGTCCGCAATGCGGCGAAGAGGTCAGTGCGACCGACACCCACTGCATGGACTGTGGGGCCGAC
Organism: uncultured Armatimonadia bacterium; assembly: GCA_964423635.1. Classification (GTDB taxonomy): domain Bacteria; phylum Armatimonadota; class Zipacnadia; order Zipacnadales; family JABUFB01; genus CAYRFY01. Next base: position 9,497 of record CAYRFY010000235.1, read on the forward strand.
CTCATCGCCGCCCGAGAGAAGGAACGCCGGCAACTGCGGGAGCAGAGCATGGCGAGTCGGGCCGGGAGCGGGGCGGTGGCGGTGCCGGCGAATGCGGCCGCCGCAGGTCTGGCCAGTGCGGGCGACAAGCCCTCGGAAGAGACGCGGCTGAAGACCTTCGACCGCCAGGCCGCTGCCGTCATCGCCGAGGACCGCAAGACGTTCTGGGTGCTCTCCGTCATCGCGCTGGTGGCGGGGATCGCGCTGGCGATCGCCGGGCTGACGCGGATCGGCGCCGGCGGCGGCTTCGGGGAGGTGCTGGCGGCGCTCAAGCCCGGCGCGATCCGGGACTTGAGCTTCGGCGCTCTGGTGGATCCGACGATTCTGGGCGTCATGCTGCTCGGGGGCGGGCTGGGAGCGGTCTGTGTGGGCGTGGGGCAGATGCGAATGGCTCTAGCCGCGGGGCGCGCCATCGAGGACGTGCGGCGGGGCCAGAAGCCGGAGATCGTGGTGATCAGTGCCTTCGTGACGATTGGGATGTACCTGCTTTCCGTGTTCCTGTCCCCGGTGGCCTTTGTCGTCGGCGTGGTGCTGTTTTTGCGGGGCGACCCGGATGCGAAGGGTCTGGGCTCCAGTGTGTGCCTGGTCAGCCTGGTGGTGATGGCACTGTTCGGCCTGAACCTGCTGTGGACGGTGTTCGACAGCATGCGTCCGGCTCCCGGGGCAAAGGCGAAGTAGAGCGGGTGGCAGGGGGCTTCCTCCGGGGCAGAGAGCCCGGAGCCCACTTAGGCGTTAACGAGGCGCGCAGGCTTGACAGTCCTGCGCGTCTTCTGTTATCCTGCTCAGGCCGTATTGGAGGAGATTGCAAGCCTTCGGGACGGTTATACAGGGGGGTGACGTACCCATAGAAGCGAAGTCTTACAAGGTCAATGAGCGCATTCGGGCCAAGGAAGTCCGGGTCATCGCCGCGGACGGGGAACAGTTGGGTATCATGAGCGTCCCCGACGCCCGGAAGGCGGCGGACGATGCCGGCCTCGATCTCATCGAGGTTGCGCCCAACGCGCAGCCTCCGGTCTGCCGGATCATGGATTACGGCAAGTTCCGCTACGAGCAGCGCAAGAAGAGCAAGGAAGCGCAGAAGAAGTCGAAGCAGACCGAGATCAAGATGGTGCGCATTCGTCCCAACACGGACGACCACGACATCAACTTCAAGATGCGCAATGCCCGGAAGTTCCTGGAGCGGGGCCACAAGGTCCGGTTCACGGTGATCTTCCGCGGACCGGAACTACGTCACAAGGAGATCGGTGACCGTCAGCTCCGGCTCTTCATCGACGGCTGTCAGGACATCGCCAACGTCGAGCAGCCTCCGCGCATGGAGGGGCGGCGAATGACGATGGGGCTGGACCCCAAGCCGGAGATCATCCGGGCCCGTGACGAGGCGCGCAAGGCGGAGTATGAAGCCGGCCGGCGCCCGGACCTCGAACCTGAGGACGAAGACCTCGAGCTGGAAGATGATCTCGAGGACGACGACCTCGAGGACGATGAGGAACTGGACGCAGTCTAAGGCGGTGCCGAGGAGTAGGACACCCCAAGCCCCCTGCCCCGAAGGCCCGGGCC
>CAYRFY010000236.1:0-11013 GCA_964423635.1 uncultured Armatimonadia bacterium
GTCGGGCTGGAAAGCCCGATCCCGCAGGGCGGGACGTTCACGAACGGCACGGCTGCGAACGGCTGGGCCGCCCCCCAGAACCCGCTTCACACGTCAAGACGTAGGCCTGCATGATGGCGTCTTGCCCCTGCACCCAGCCCGTCGGGATCGAGGTGCTTTGAGATGCTGGCATGGATGGACTGGTCCGGAATCATTGTCGGGGTGCCGGCGTTGCTGCATGTCGCTCAGGGTCGTCTCGGGAGCTCCCGAGCGACGGGCGGGCCGGGTCCAGGGCCCGCGTTTCTGGCACTGTCCTCCCTGCTGGTCTGGGCATCACTGCTCGCGCTGGCGGCCTACCTGCTTACCCTCCCCACCGATCCCCCGTTCCAACCCGGCCAGCTTCTGGGCAAGAGCATCCTGCTGGGTGCGATACTGGCTCTGTGGTGCATCCTCCTGCTCCTGCGCCTGCGACGAACCGAGGAGGCAGACGGCAGCGACGGGCCGGAGCGGGTGTGGGTGGCGCCGGCCGCCTGCGCACTTGTGGCGGTGAATGTCGTGTTTCTCGTCTGGCGCAGGACGCCGGTGGAGCCCATGCTGGGTCTCTCCCTGTCGGCCGTGCTGTTCGGCGCCATCCTGCGGTACGGGCTGGGGGCGCTCTCCGGCCTGTGGGAAGGGTCCACGGACCTGTCGATGACGGCCCGGCAGGTGGAGCACCTGGCGCTGCTGATCGTCACGGGCGCCGCCGCGGTGGCTCTGGCGGGCGAGCACTTCCCGGACAAGTCGCCGCTGTGGTCGCTCCCCATCGCTCTGGGGGCGGTAACCGTCGTCGCGGCCGTGACCGGCGATGCGCTGGGTGGGTTGGTGGGGCAGGACCTGCGGCGGCCGGTGACCTCCGGCGGGGCGGTGGCCATCGCCGCCGGGGCCGCGGCGCTGGTGGCCGCGGGTGCCTTCGAGCAGGCCTTTGCGGCGTACTGCTACTTCACCGGCCTGGTCGTGATGGGGCTGGCCGTCTGGCTGCTCTCCAGCGGCGGAGGCGGCGCTTCCGCCGGTCTGCGCACGGGAGTCATCGCCGGACTGCTGGCGGTAGGGACCTTTGTCATCGCCTTCCGTCTCATGGCCGGGCTGGGCGCGGCCCTCGCCCTGCAGGCGGCATGGCTGTTTCCCCTGATTGTCGTCGGGAACGCCCGGGACAGGCGGCCCTCGACCGCGGAGGCGGTGGCTCCCCTGCTGAGCCTGGGCCTGCTGTTCGTGCTCTACCGACTGAACCAGCAGCTTGTGCCGATAGGCCGCCCGGGGGACCTGCTGGCTCACTACAGCCTGATCGCGGTGGCCCTCGGCCTGCTGGTCCCCTTCCTGTGGCAGGCGTACCTGCACCAGATCCACAGCGTGACGCGCAGGCCGGCTAGGTCGCCGGAGGCCGGTGATGGAAGCGCCGTCGCCGCCGTGAAGGCGGTCGTCGGCCACCTGGCGGCTCTGGGCATCGTGGTGGCCGGTGCACCGGCGCTTCTGTACATCCTGTGGCCGCGGTACGCCGTGGGCGGATACCTCATGGGCCTGTTTCTGGCGCAACTGGTGCTGATCGTGCACCGGGCGGAGCCGGCCGAGCCTGTGGACCGGCGGGTGCGGGGGCCTGCGACCGGTCTCGGCCTGCTGTGCGCCGCCGGCATGCTGGCGGCCATCCCGGCCTGTCGACTGCTGGCCAATGTCGGGGATGTGCCGCGACTGCACAAGGCCGTCGCCGCCGCGATAGTGGTTCTGGCTCTGTATGCCTGGGGCTGGACCGCCTCACGACGGCCCGAGGAGGGTGAGGAGGTGAGGCTCCCATGATCCTGTCTCACCGATCCGGGGGTGCGGCCCGCATCCCCGCTCTCCTGGCCGGTATGCTGCTGGTCGGCGGGACCTTCTACCTGACCGCCACCCAGCCCGCCACGGGGACCCTCGAGGGCACCGTCGTCGCCGAGGAGACCGGAGCCCCCGTGGCCGGGGCGCGGGTGCGTCTCGCTCCGGCCGGAGGCGCGGAGGGCGCCGCCTACCGCAGCGTCCGCGCCGATGAGGCGGGAGTGTTCCGTATCGACGCGGTGCCTGTGGGGCAATACAGCGTTTCGGCCACCGGCAACGCGCGGCAGCTCAAGAACGTGCGTACCCGTATCACGGAGGCCAGACCCACACGGTTGAGCCTGCAGCTTGCGCCTCAGGAGCCCGGCTTCGAGCTCATCGTCCACCAGCACGTGTTCGCTCCCGACGAGAATGTGGAGGTCGTCTGCAAGGGCTTCGTGCTGTCCCCAACGCTGCGGCTGCAATGCTACAGGGTGGATCCTCTGGCCCTGCAGCGCCGGGCCGGCGGAAGCCTGCGGCAGTTCCTGGGCCTGGGCTGGGGCGGCGATCTCGAGGCCGCCGGCCTGACGGCCAGGCCGCAGTTGACCGCCCTCTCGCCCGCGGAGGTACCGATCACCACCCGTGACGCCGAGGGCATCTTCTACCAGCGCGTGCACCCGGCCCTGCCCGGCCCGGGCCTGTACATGGTCGCCGTGGAGGCCGACGGCATCCGCCGCGTCACCTGGCTGGCCGTCACGGAGCTGGGGCTCATCACCAAACACGCCGGCAATCGTCTGGTGGTATATGCCACACACCTGAAGACCGGCCGGCCGCTGCCCCAATGCCAGCTCAGCGTGCTCTCGGGAGATCAGACCCTCCTGGAGACCACCACTTCCGCCGGCGGCCTTGCGGATATCACTCTCCCCGCCCGGCCCGGTGGTGACGAGCTGCTCATCGCCGGCAGATACGGGAGCTCCTTCGCCGCCGTCCGCGCTTACCTCTACAGCGAGGAGAGCGAGCCGTATGTGGTCTACACCTACACGGACCGGCCCGTCTACCGCCCCGGCGATGTGGTGAGCTTCAAGGGCATCGTGCGCCGCGCCTCCGGCGAGGGCTACGAGGTGCCCGCCGGGCAGCAGGTCAAGCTCGAGGTCCACAGCGACGCCGGAGACCGCATTCACTCCGCCACCCTGCAGACCAACAGCTTGGGGTCGTTTCACGGCCGGCTGTCCCTGCCAAGGACCGCGGGATCGGGCCACTACGCCCTGATGGTGACGCTCGAGGGCAGGCCGTACAGCTCCGGCTTCCAGGTGGCGTCCTACAGGAAGCCTGAGTACAAGGTCACCGTGAGCACGGACAAGCCCTGGTACGTGAAGGGCGACATCCTCGAGGCCACGGTGGAGGCCGAATACTACTTCGGGGCTCCGGTGGCCAATGCCGGGGTGAGTACCTCCGTCCGTGTGGCTACGATGTGGTACGACCCGTCCGAGGAGGAGTTGTACGAGGACCTCGCTTTCGAGGATGAGGCCCGGTACGCCGGGCACGGGGAGTGGCTCGACAGCGGGGAAGTGGTGACCGACGGCTCCGGCCGCGCGACGGTGCGGATTCCCACGCGCATCGTTCGCGACCACAGGGATGAGAAAGCGCAGGAGAGCTTCGGCCCTGAAGACGACGAGTACGACCGCCTCTTCACCATCGAGGCGGTCGTCACGGACCCGGCACGGCGCGAGGTCACCGGCCGTAGCACCGTGAGGGTCGCGCGCGGCGAGTTCTCCCTTACCGCCGAGGCGCGACAGACGGTGCTGAACGAGGGCGAAGCCACGACGGTTACCTTCAAGGCCGTGGACTTTGAGGGCCGGCCCGTGGCGGGAGCCGATGTGGAGGTGGCCGCCGGCCCCGTCCGCTGGACCCGGGACAGCTTCGAGCACGAGGTCGGCCTCCGCCAGACCCTGAAGACCGATGGCCAGGGACAGGCGAGCCTGAAAGCCGGCCCTACCGACCGCGGCGAGTACCGCATCACCGCCACGGCCCGGGACAGACGGGGCAACAGACTCGTGCGCTCGCTGTACCTGTGGGTGATCGCCGAGGGCGCCGGGGACTACGACTACAAGTACCCGGAGCTGGAGCTGATCGCCGACAAGAAGGTCTACGACGAGGGAGACACGGCCACCGTCCTGGTGAACACGGACCGCGTCGGGGCCGACGCTCTGGTGAGCGTCGAGGGCAAGGACGTGTTTCACACCTACACCAAACGTCTGGACAGGCGCTCGACGACGCTGAAGGTGCCGCTGGAAGGTCGGTACGTACCCGGAGTCTACGTGACGGTATCGTATGTGCGGGACAAGGAGTTCGTGACGCGCTCCAAGCGCCTGGCCATCTCGACCCGGCAAAGGGAGCTGACGGTGGAGGTCACGCCGGACCGGCAGACCGCCGCCCCCGGTGAGCGCATCCGCTACGACCTGCGCACTCTCAAGGCCAACGGCGATCCCGCTGCGGCCGAGGTCTCGCTGGCCGTGGTGAACGAGGCGATCTTCGCCATTGCCCCGGAGCCCAAGCCCGACATCGTCTCGGCCTTCTACCCCCGTGTCGAGAACCGGGTGCAGACGGACTTCTCCTTTCCTCAGGTGTACCTCAGTCCCGAGGACAAGGGCGGGCGGCCCGCCGAGGTGAGGGAGAAGTTCCGCGATACCGCCCACTGGGCACCGGCTGTGGTCACCGACGCGCAGGGGCGCGGGAGCGTGGAGTTCGCTCTCCCGGACGATTTGGCCTCCTGGCGCGCCACGGCCCGGGCCCACAGCATGGCGACGGCGGTGGGGACCGGTACAGCCACCGTCGTGTCCCGCAAGCCGCTGATGGTCCGCCTGGTTCTACCGCGATTCCTCACCCAGGGCGACCGCTGCCGGATCGGAGCGATCGTGCACAACCAGTCCGACACGCCCCAGCGCCTGCGACTGCACCTGGAGCCCGCGGGCGGCCGGCGGGAAAGCAGTCGGTCCGTCTCCCTGGCTCCCGGCGCCCGGTACACTCTGGAGCGCGAAATCCGCGTGTCCTCCGCAGGCCCCCTGGCCATACTCGGCTGGGCGAAGACCGACAGCGGTCTGGAAGACGCGGTCAGAGTGACTCTGCCCGTCGTGCCCCACGGGCGGCAGCGGATGGACTGCCGCAGCGGAGTGGTGCGTGACAAGATGGCCACCACATTTCAGGTCCACCGCGATGCCATCCCCGGCCACGGCGCTCTGAAGCTGAGGCTCTCTCCTTCCGTGGCCGCGGCCATGCTGGGGTCCCTGAGCTACCTGGCGAGCTACCCATACGGCTGCACGGAGCAGACGCTCAGCGCCTTCCTCCCGGATGTGGTCATTAGCCGCGCCATGGAAGAGCTCAAGCTCACCGACACCGGGGTGTCGAGCAAGCTCCCGGAGATGGTGCGAGATGGGCTGACGCGTGTCTACGCCTACCAGCGTGGCGACGGGGGCTGGGGCTGGTGGGAGCAGGATGCCGCCGATCCGTGGATGAGCGCCTATGCCGTCTACGCGCTGCTGGAGGCCCGGCGCGCGGGTTTCGAGGTCGGCGCCGAGCGGCTGAGCCGCGGTCTGGAGTACCTGGCCCGGACCGTCGACCGCAAGGGTCTAGACGAGATGACCCGCGGGTATGTGCTCTACGTCCTGGCTCTGGGAGGGCGCAGCGAGGTGGTGACCCGGCGGCTGGAGGGCGATGGTACGCCCCCGCAGGTCAAAAGCGACCATGCCCTGGCCACCCACGCTCTGGCGGCGCACGCCATCGGCCGACACGAGTTGGCCGAGGACTACCTCGGGCGCCTGTGGGAGCGGGCCCGCAGTGGGGGCGGCGGGGTCTTCTGGGGCGACGAGACCGGGCACTACCGGGACCGGTGGACGCAGGCGGAGACCAACGCCATGGCCCTCCTCGCCACCTGCCTGATCCGCCCCGGCGAGCCCCGGTTGCCCCAGGTGGCGCGCCGGCTGCTGCTGCAGCGCCGCGGCGACCACTGGTCCTCCACACGGGACACGGCCATGGTGCTTTATGCCATGGTGGAGTACCTCAAGCTCAGTCGTGAACTGGAGCCCGACTACACCGCCCGGATCGTGCTCAACGGCCGGGTGAAGGCTTCGGTCCGCATGACACCACAGACGGTGGTCCGGCCCGAGCAGGTCCTCGAGATCCCCGTCGCCGACCTCAGAACCGGTGAAAACACGCTTCGGGTGGAGCTGGACAAGGAGGGCATCCTGTATTACACCGCCGAACTTGCCCAGTACATCGCCCAGGAGGACATCCCCGCCGTGGCCTCCCGGGCACGGCTGGATATCGACCGGCAGTACTACTTGCTGCGTCCCCAACCCGGGGCCCACGAGCCTCAGATACCGAACCGGCCGCTGGACCGCGTGCGCTATGGAGACACCCTGCGCTGCGTGGTGACGCTCACGGCCGCCACCGACCACAGCTACATGATCCTGGAGGACTATCTGCCCGCGGGATGTGAGGCCATCGAGCCGGACGCCGAGGACCTGTGGTGGCGGTATGATGAGATGGGCGTCGACAGTATCGACTACCGCGACGACAAGGTCGCCTTCTTCTGGCGCTCCCTGCCGGCCGGGGTCCACCGGATCACCTACGACCTGCGTGCCACCATCCCGGGCGATTACCATGTGATGCCGAGCAGTGTGTACAACATGTACGTACCCGAAGTCTGGGGCTCCGGACCGGAGAGTCGGCTGCAGGTGAGGTAGGGCCGTCCAGACCGCCGGCGCTGAGCCGGACGAAGCGCAGAAGAGCGAACCCGAATGTCCACCACACGCTACTCACTCTTCGTCTGCTGTGTCACTCTCGCCCTGCTGGCCGCGATGGCCCGGGGCATCCTGGACCGACGCGCGATATCCCTCGGCGCCTATGCCACATCGCTGCGGGGACGTACTGCGTCGCAGGCGGCGAACGCCCGGAGAGCGGCGGAGGCAATGGACGGGACAGTTGTGAAGCCGGGCGGGGAGTTCTCCTTCGTGGCGACGACGGGGCCGTGGACGGTGGACCGGGGCTATCGCAAGGCTCCCGTGAGCTACGACGGGGAGCTGGTCCGAAGCTTCGGCGGCGGTGTGTGCCAGACTTCTTCCACGCTCTACTGCGCCGCCCTGGCGGCGGGTCTGGATGTCCTCGAGCGGCACCGCCACACGTGGCCCGCCGGGTACGTGCCACCGGGAGGCGATGCCGCGGTGGCTCCGGGCGGCATCGACCTGCGCCTGCGCAATCCCTATCCGTTCCCGGTGCGGCTCCGGGCAGGCCGGGAGGGGGAGGAGCTGATCTGCCGCGTGCAGGGCCCGGCGTGGCCCGGTGCGCAGCGGCGTCCTCTGCCGACCTTCTTAGTCCGGCACGAGACCACCGACATCGTGCCCGCGCCCGAGGTCTCACGCCCGGACCCCACCCTGCCCCCCGGCTCCCGCAAGGTCCTCAAACGCGGGCAGCCCGGCTACCATGTGCGCACCACGAGGCTACGCATCGACCCGGACGGGTCCTCGGTGCACCGGCTCATCTCCGAGGATTCCTATCCGCCGCTGAGCCGTGTGGTGAGCGTCGGCACAGGGCCGAGTTGAATGATTGCCGTCAGAACCTGATCTCATGCACCGTCTTCCCCGCCCCCGGGTGGAGGCGCAGGACTTCCTCTTCCACCGTTCCTCCTTCGGGCAGCGCCTCGGGTGATGCAAGCCCCAGGGCCCGGAGGTCCACCTGCACCCGGGCCAGGCCTTCCGCGTTCAGCGTCAGCGTGGTCTCCCCGGCCGTCTTGCCCCCGGCGATGGTGTCCCCTTTGCGCACGACAGCCGCCGTGCACCTGCCCAACGCCGGCGCGTCCGCGGGCGTGAGGTGCAGCCAGAAGTAGCTTTTCGCCTCGTCGGTGACGATGTCCAGCCGCCGCGGCGGCACATCGGAGAGCCGAAACGCCGAGACCCAGTTCAGCCCCTCCTCGGCCTTGTCGGCATGGCCGGCACTCCAGGACTGAAACACCACCCCGTGGGCGGGGAGAGGCTTGAGCCTGAGATAGGTCTCCCAGGACTGCTCCACGAAGATGGTATAGTCCTTATCACCGTGACCGAGGAGCAGGTGGGCGTTGGCGGCATTGGTGATGAAGGTCCGCGGTGAGCGCCGAGCGTACTCGAAGTCCACCTCGGGCGAATCCCCGGGCCTGCCGCCGCAGACGGCCTCCACATGCACGGCATAGCTGTTTTGCTGGGCATGCCAGGCACGCAAGTCGGTGATGGGGCACCAGGCCGCCGCGGCGGCGAAGACGTCCGGGTACTTGCAGACCATCAGGCAGGTCATGTGGCCGCCCCCGGAGCCGCCGGTGATGTAGATGCGCGAGGCATCCACCTTCTGTGTGGCCCGCACATGCGCGATGGCGTCGATGATGTCGTGCTGGGCCAGGATCGACCCGCCGGCCTGAGTGGCGTTGGGGTTTGAGGTCAGGTTCGGCCCGCGGAAGTGCGGGCAGACCAGGAGCCAGCCGCGTTTGGCGGCCTGAGCCGCATAGGGCTCCACCATCTGCAGATAGTGCGAGGACCAGGTGTGCAGGCCCACCAGTAGGGGCGCCGGTGTGGCCGGGTCGTAGCCCTCGGGGACGCCGACGACGATGGGCTGCGGCACGCCGTCGACGGAGGAGGGCACGGCTGCTTCGCTGAGGCGAATGCCCGGTACCTCCGGCAACTGGGCGGCCGAGGCCCCGTCATTGCACACGGAAAGCACGAACATCGCGGTGAGCAAGGCACAGGTGATGGCGCAGAGCATGGCGTGGCGAGCTCCTCTGGACAAGCCGCATCTCGGGGGGGAGCCCCCGATACGTGCGGCCCGTGGATCGATACCACCGGCGGGGAGTTCACGGACGGGGTCGAGGATTCCTCCAGGTCAAGGGCGAACTCGTGGGCACGGCATCATCCCGGACCACACCGATAGGCGGGCCCGCGGCCTCCCGGAAGGAAGCGGACGGCGGGGCCGTGCAATGCCATCGAAGGGACTGAACCCATGACTCGCCCCAACATCCTGTTCATCATGTCCGATGACCATGCGGCCCACGCCATGAGCTGCTACGGCAGCCGCATCAACCAGACGCCGCACCTCGACCGCATCGCCGATGAGGGCGTCCTGTTCGAGAACTGCTTCTGCACCAACTCCATCTGCGCCCCCAGCCGGGCGACAATCCTCACCGGCACCTACAGTCATATCAATGGGGTCGAGACGCTGGACGACAAGTTCGACGGCCGGCAGCAGACGTTTCCGAGACTCCTTCGGCAGGCGGGCTATCAGACGGCCATCATCGGCAAGTGGCACCTGGGGCACGGGGGCATCCACGATCCCACGGGGTTTGACTACTGGAACGTATTGCCCGGACAGGGGCTGTACCACAATCCGGTGATGATCGACATGGGACAGGAGAGGGTGATCGAGGGGTATGTGACCGACATCATCACCGACCTGTGTCTGGACTGGCTGGAGAAGAGGGATCGCGAGCGTCCGTTCTGCCTGCTTTGCCACCACAAGGCCCCCCACCGCCGCTGGGAGCCCGATGACAAGCACGCCCACCTGTATGAGGACCTCGATATCCCGGAGCCGCCCACCTTCGATGACGATTACTCCAACCGGGCCGCCGCCGCGGCCTATGCCACCATGCGCATCGATCGCGACCTGGACGAGCAGGACACTAAGGGCGCTCCGCCGGACGGGCTCTCGCCGCATGAGGTGAAGCAGTGGAAGTACCAAAGGTATATCAAGGACTACCTGCGCTGCGTGGCCTCGGTGGATGATAACGTGGGCCGGATGCTGGACTACCTCGACGAGGAGGGGCTGGCGGAGGACACACTGGTGATCTACACCTCCGATCAGGGCTTCTTCCTGGGCGACCACGGCTGGTATGACAAGCGGTTCATGTACGAGGAGTCGCTGCGGATGCCCTTCGTGGCCCGGTATCCGCGAGAGATCGCGCCGTGCCGCCGGAACGGGAACATCGCGCTGAACGTGGACTTCGCGCCCACCTTCCTGGACCTGGCCGGAGTGCCGGTCCCCGCGGACATGCAGGGCCGCAGCTTCCGGGGGCTTCTGCAGGGCAATACCCCCACCGACTGGCGAAACGTGCTGTATTACCGCTACTTCATGCACCTGGCGCACCACGGGGTCTTTTCCCACTACGGCCTGCGCACGGACCGGTACAAGCTGATCTACTACTACGAAGAGGAGCCGCTGCCGCCGGAGTGGGAGCTATTCGACCTGGAGAAGGACCCCTACGAGCTGTGCAACGTCTATGGCGATGCGGCGTACGCTGAGGTGATAGAACAGCTCAAGGGCGAGCTGGGGCGGCTGAGGGAGGAGCTGGGCGATACGACGGACGGGTGGGAGGAGTGAGGGGGCGGCCTAAGTCCGGGCGTGCCGGTAGAGGTACTCATCCTCGCGCGCGTCCAGTTCGTCGGCCCTGTCGTCGAGCCGCTTCCGGTACGGGGCCAGGTCGCCGAGTTCGTCGGCACTGCTGATGCGCTTGCCGTCGTAGACGAGGCGCAGCACGTGGCCCGCCCACCAGGAGGGGAACTTGTCTTCAGGTCTGCTCTCACCTTCGGCGCGCTCAACCGTACGCGATGCCCACCTCCCCAGGGAACCGAGGGCATCCTGCAGGGCGCCCTCGTCGCCCGTACCGTTGCGTGCGTGGTGAGCTCGGGCCTCGCCAAGCAGGGCCAGCGGGCGTAGTGGCAGGCTGCTGCGTTCGATTGCGCGCCACAAGGAGAGTTCCTGCCGGAGGGCGTCCTCAGCGGGGATGCTGCCATGTCTGGCCAGCTCGCGCTCCACGCGGGCCAGGGCATAGCTTACCCGGGTGCTTTGGCTGAACGGCCCGGAGTGGGCGTCGCGCAGCACCGCCAGGGCGTCCTCGAGGTCGTCGGTGGTGAGCATGAGCAGCCCTCTCTCGGCGATGGCCCGCGGGTCGCTGCCGGTGAAGGCCTGCAGGCCTTCCAGGACGCGCCTGGCCTCTGCGCGCATCGCGTCCGTGGGGCCGATGTGCCCGGTGCCGCGCCCCCAGCGGCGCAGCAGGTGGGCGTCGGCCAGCAGGACCTCGATGTCCTCGGAGCGGAGGTCCTCCGCAGCCGGGCTCTTTTGCACCTCGACCGGCTGCCTGCCATCTTCGAGCGGAGTGTCGACGTCGTCGGCCGTTCCGCCCTCAAGCTCACGGCGGACGGCGCGGAG
>CAYRFY010000237.1:0-10960 GCA_964423635.1 uncultured Armatimonadia bacterium
ATCCACCGACCACACTTTCCCTCGTAGAACACTACGGCGAGCGTCTGGCTCTACAGGGCATCGGAGTGCCACCGATCTTGGCCATGAGAATGCACTGTCTACCTCCATGTGCATACAGTGTGACCCAGGGCGGCTCTACCTAGCCCAGGCCTCGCGGCCTGGGCGCCCCGGAACGGGACGCTGCTCCCGATGTCGCTGCCGTCGCCACACCTGCACAGATCACAACCACGGAGGTTTCCTATCATGCAATTCGCCAAGCGTATGGAGCGTCTGGGCACCGAGACCGCCTTCGCCGTCCTGGCCAGGGCCAGACAGTTGGAGGCGCAGGGCAAGCACATCGTCCACCTGGAGATCGGTGAGCCCGATTTCGACACCCCCCAGCATATCATCGACGCGGCGTGCGAGGCCCTCAATTCGGGGTTCACTCACTACGGCCCCAGCGCCGGTGACCCGGAGTTCCGGGCGGTGATCGCCGAGCATCTCAACAAGAACCGCGGCACCAACTACACCACCGACAACATCACGGTGGTCTTCGGCGCCAAGCCCATCATCTACTGGGGCATCACGGCCTGCGTGAATGAGGGCGAAGAGGTCATCTACCCCAACCCCGGCTTCCCGATCTACGAATCGATGATCAACTTCGTCGGTGCCGTGCCGGTGCCGTGCCCGCTGCGGGAGGAGAACGACTTCCGTTTCGACGTGGATGAGCTGGCCTCTTTGGTTACGGACAAGACGAAGATGCTCATCATCAACTCCCCCCATAACCCCACGGGCGGAGTGCTGGAGCCGTCGGATCTGGAGAGGATCGCGGCGCTTGCGATCGAGAAGGACCTCTGGGTCATGAGCGATGAGCCCTACGAGCGGGTCATCTACGAAGGCACGCACCACAGCATCGCGGCCCTCGACGGGATGCAGGAGCGCACCATCATGCTGGACTGCTTCTCGAAGATGTTCGCGATGACCGGCTGGCGACTGGGCTGGGGGGCCACCAATCCCGAACTGGCGCAGCAACTGGCCAAGCTCCAGACCAACTGCACCTCCTGCGTGGCGGCTTTCACCCAGCGCGCCGGCATCGCGGCTCTGCAGGGCTCCTTCGAGGCCAGCGACAAGATGGTGGCGGAGTTCAAGCGGCGGCGCGATGTGATCGTCGACGGGCTCAACGCCATCGACGGCATCACGTGCCTGCGGCCCAAGGGCGCGTTCTACGTGTTCCCGAACATCACCGGCACCGGCCTGAGCAGCAAGGAGCTGGAGACCCGCCTGCTGGACGAGGCGGGAGTCGCCTGCCTGGCCGGTACGTCCTTCGGCAAGTACGGTGACGGCTATCTGCGGTTCAGCTATGCCAACTCGGTGGAGAACATCGAGCTGGCCCTGTCCCGCATCAAGGAGTTCCTGGCCAAGCAGTAGAATACAGCACTGTGTGCTGCTCGGTGGGCGGGGGGCGGAAGCGCTTTCCCGCCCATTTTGCCGTCCGGAGCATCGCCGGCCGGCGTCGGGGCTGAAGGCGCCTGTCGGCTAAGTCAATTGGGCCGCCTGCATGCCTCGTTGCCACAGCTCGCATGGCATAGGAAGAGTGCCGTCATGGTCTTGCCAACGTGTTGCCGCCGCAGTTAGGACGCGACTAGCCACCGGACGTCAGCCGCCCGGGCATATCCGAGAGTGCCCAGGGACTTTGCCGACAGGCTCGAAGGTCCCCCGCTCCTGAACTGCGAATGCTATGCCCACCATGGACGGCCAGGCAATGGGTCGGGAGCCCAGTAGGCCGGCTCTTCCCTTGCTACAGGACTGGTTGGTGAACCCAAGACCGTGATCACCGTACTGTGCGCCAATGCGGGAGTGGACAAGACATACGAGGTCCCCGGGTTCACTGTGGGGGGCTTTCACCACCCCAGGAGACTGCGCATCGCTCCGGGCGGCAAAGGGATCAATGTCGCCCGGGTGCTACGCGCCCTGGGGCATGAAGTGACCGTCACCGGCTTCCTCGGGGGCAACCCGGGCCAGTGGGTGGCCGGACAACTGCGCCGGGAAGAGATCATCCCCGACTTCATCCAGACCGCCGAGGATTCGCGGCTGTGCATCAATGTCGTCGACCCCACACGCAAGACCCAGACGCGCCTGGACGAGCTGGGGCCGCTGGTCACCCCCACCGAGGTGGAGGCGCTGCGCCGCAAGTGGGACCGCCTGCTGCAGGACAGTGCCATGGCCGTCATCGCCGGCAATGCCCCACGGGGCGTGCCCTTTGACATCTACGGCGAGCTGGTATTGATGGCCCGGGGACGGCAGGTTCCGCTGGTGCTGGACGCCCATGACGAGCTTCTGCGCGATGCGGCCCCGGCGGGTCCCACCGTGCTCACCCCGAACCTGGCGGAACTCAGTGTCCTGTTCGGAGGGGAGCTGTCCGTTCCCGACGGGGTGCTCCAGGCCTCGAGGCAACTGGTGCAGTCGGGGACGAAGGTGGTCATCTGTACCCTGGGCGCCGAGGGGGCGCTGATCGTCACCCCCAACCATGGGGAATGGCGCGCCCGGGCCCCGAGGGTGGACGTTGTCAGCTCGGTGGGCTGCGGAGACTCACTGGTGGCCGGGTTCGTCTCAGCATCCGTGGAGCGCAGGCCCCTGCCGGAACGCATCAGGTGGGCCGTGGCGGCAGGCGCCGCCTGCGCGGCCACCTTCGGTGCGGGCTTCGCCACACGCGCCGAGATCGAGGCCCTGCTTCCGAAGGTCGCCGTGGGCCCGGCAACGCAGCCGACGCCGCCGGCCCCCACGCCGGCTCAACAGGCTCTGTCACCGGAAGCGCCGCCGCAGGCGGCCGAGAGCGGGGACGAAGAACCATCTGAGCGGTAGGCGAGGCGGAGCCGCAGACCCGGACCTGGGCGTTGGCGAACCATTTGTGCCACGGCGGCGTTATTGGTACAATAGATGAGAAGACAGCCGCGGCCGTTAGCAGCAGGGGGCGATAGCATGCCATTCGGTCTTGGGGCACAGGAACTCATCATCATCCTGATCTTGGTTCTGGTCCTGTTTGGGGGCCGGAAGATACCCGAGATCATGCGGGGTCTGGGGCAAGGGCTCAGGGAGTTTCGAGCGGTCTCCAGCGAGGCCTCCAGGGACCTGCAGAAGCTCACCGAGCCGGAACCGGAGCCGGACAAGAAGGACGCCGACAAGGACGAGGCCACGGTCTAGACGGGGCCAAGTAGACGCTCACTGCGGGAGATGGTCGGATGGGTCGTGCGTCGCACATATTGACCTTGCTCAGCATCCTACTGGCTCTCACCGGCATCGCGCTGTATGCCATCGCCGCGAGCCCCACCAGTTCCTTACCGCCCACCGGGGCGGTGAACGGTTGGGCCGTGCTGGCCAATGCGGACAAGGCCGGGGAGATGGGTTCCAAGGCCAGCTTCGAAGCCTATGACGGCGCCGTGGAGGCCCTTCAGAGCCAGGGGATCCGCTATTTCGCCCAGCGCACCTACCGCAGGCCCGCCGGACAGGCGGGGAGGTACCACTACGTCACCCTGGATGTCTACCAACTGCGGAGCGTCGCCAAGGCCAGGAAGCTGTATGAGTCCAAGCGTGCCGGCTACAAGGCCGCCAAGCCCCTGGTCGACAGCAAGACCATCCGAGACAGAGCGTTTGTGGCCACGATCAACAAGTTCAGCGTGGGCGTCTGTCAGCGCGGCATCTTTGTCTGCGAGGTGAGCCTCTCGCAGGGCAGGGGTGCCGCCGATCGCACAGAGGCCGAGCGGTTCCTGGACTGGGTGTCCGGGAAGCTCGGTTCCTAGCTGGACTGCCGACGCGCCGTGACAGCAAGCGGAGGCCCAGCGCCTCCGCTTTTTCCTTGCGACCGTGCTTGCCGAGCGCGGTCGGCCATTGGGAGGACAGGCATGCTCAAGCTCTTTGACTCCGCCACACGCCGGCCGGAGGACTTCCACCCCGCCGACGGCCACACGGCCCTGATCTATAGCTGCGGCCCCACGGTGTACGACTATGCCCACATCGGCAACTTCCGCGCCTTCATCTGCGGAGACATTCTCTGCCGATGGCTGCGCTACCGGGGCTACGAGACCCGCCAGGTGATGAACATCACCGACGTGGATGACAAGACCATCGCCGGCGCGGCCAAAGAAGGCATCTCGCTTTCCGACTACACCCGCCGCTACGAGCAGGCATTCTTCGAGGACCTCGCAACGCTCAATGTGGAGCCGGCATGGAAATACCCCCGGGCCACCGAGCATATCCCCCAGATGCTTAGCATGGTCGCCACCCTGATCGACAAGGGTCATGCGTACGTGTCCGAGGGCAGTGTCTACTTCGACATCTCCACCTTCCGCCGCTACGGAATGCTGTCCGGCCTGGACAGGACTGCCCAGGATCAGGGCAGCAGCTTCGGGCGCCTGGAGAGTGACCAGTACGAGCGTGAGCAGGTGGCGGACTTCGTCCTGTGGAAAGCACGCAAGGAGCCGGATGAACCCGCCTGGGAGAGTCCCTGGGGCCTGGGGCGGCCGGGATGGCACATCGAGTGCTCGGCCATGTCCATGGAGTACCTCGGGGCCACGCTGGATGTGCATAACGGCGGCGTGGACCTGCGTTTCCCGCACCACGAGAATGAGATCGCCCAGAGCGAAGCCGCCACGGGCCAGACCTTCGTCCGCCATTGGCTGCATTCGGAGCATCTGCTGGTGGACGGGATGAAGATGTCCAAATCGCTGGGCAACTTCTACACCCTCCGCCAATTGCTGGATCGGGGCTATGACCCGATGACCATCCGGCACCAACTGCTGACGGCCCACTATCGCAAGCAACTGAACTTCACCCTGGAGGGTCTCGATCAGAGCAAGGCGGCGCTGGAGCGCCTGTACACCTTCATCGACCGCCTCCGCAAGCTCCCGCTGCCGGAGGGGAAAAGCCCACGGGTGGCCGAGCTGTGTGGGCAGGCGCAGGCCGATTTCGCCGCGGCGATGGACGATGACCTCAACGTCCCCGGCGCGATGGGCGCGACCTTCGAGCTCGTCCGGCAGGTCTACCCCTTGATGGAAGACGGCAAGATCGGCACCGCCGACCGCGACCTCATCCTCGCCGCCCTGCAGGATGCCGACAGGGTACTGGGGCTGATGGGAACCGTCCTGGCGGCCGAGGCGTCGGAGGAGGACGCTCAGATCGACGCGCTGGTGGCGGAGCGCGCCGAGGCCCGCAAGGGACGGGACTTCGCCCGCGCCGACCAAATAAGGGACGAGCTGGACGCCCGCGGCATCATTCTCGAGGACGGTCCGGAAGGCACGATCTGGAGAAGGAAGCACTGAGGGGAGTCGGCGAGTCACGAGTCAACGGATAGCGGCGTCAACGGAGGCGGCGCCCTGTCCAAACGCCGGAGAGCGTGGGAGACGGCAACTGCGAACGCCCGGAGGTATCACCATGGAGAAGGTCCGCACCATTCACGTGGGCCTGGGTCCCATCGGCCGGCAGATCGCCCAGGCGACTCTGGAGCGTGGCGTGGCCCAGCCGGTGGCCGCCGCAGACGTCGCCCCAGACATCGCGGGTCGCCCGCTGGAGGAGGTACTGGAGACGCCGGGCTCAGGCGCCTTTGCCGTCTCCGACAGCCTCGGCGAGGCCATCGCCGCCGCGGAGGCCGCCGGTGGGGCGGACGCGCTGATCCTCGCCACGGGCTCGAAGATCCCCGCCATCATGGGCCAGATACTGGCGGCCATCGCGGGGAAGCTGAATGTCGTCTCCACTTCCGAGGAATTGACCTTCCCGTGGCTCCGCCATGCGGACAGGGCCCGGGAAATCGACAGCGAGGCCAAGCGCCGCGGCGTGACCGTCGTGGGCACCGGCATCAACCCGGGCTTCCTCCTGGACCTGCTGCCCATCCTGCTCTGCCGCCCCTGCCGGACCGTTCGCTCGGTCACGGCCAGACGGATCGTGAACGTCTCCTTGCGCCGCCCGCAACTGCAGAAAAAGATCGGTTCAGGCATGAGTGAGGAAGAGTACCTCGCCCTGGCGGCCGACGGGGCCGTGGGCCACGTTGGGCTCGCCGAGTCGGCGGCGATGCTGGCCGCCGGCCTGGGATGGACTTACGACAGCATCCAGGAGAGCATCGTGCCGGTGATTGCCCAGGAGGCCTGTGGCACCGAGCACTTCGCCATCCAGCCGGGACAGGTGATGGGCAGCCACCAGGTGGCACGCATCAACACCCGCGAGGGCAAGAGCATCGAGCTGGTCTGCCGCATGACCCACGGCGAGCCGAACCCGCGGGATGAAGTCATCATCGACGGTGAGCCGCCGGTGCACCTGCGCATCGAGGGCGGGATCTTCGGCGACACCGCGACCGCGGGCTGTACGGTCAACATCCTCAGGCAGACGGTGGCCGCCGCACCGGGCCTCCTCACCGTCAAAGACCTGCCGGTGGCATAGAGGTCCGCGATCCCGGCGCGCAGAACGGCCGTCCCAGCGCCGTCCTGCATACCGGCCGTCGACCCGGTGCCCGAGGTTCGACCCCCAACAGGTGAGGTACCCGGCCGATGGATTCGAGGCACCGGCGCCCTCCTCGTCGGCCTGCCGGCGGCGGGGCACACCGTCATCCAGTGTCTGCCCGCCGCCCTGACCGCTTCCGATGGACCCCGGTAGCCGGGCCACGAAGAATGGCCGCAACCTGTGGAAAAGCCTCTCCGCCCACGGAGGTCAACGCCCATGCGCAAGCCGCCCCTCCTGCTGTGCGCCGTGCTTTGTCCGCTGATGATCGTGACCCTCTCCGGCTGTCCCCAGAAGACGTCCCCTCCCGCCTCTTCGACACCACCGAAACCTCCGTCCCCGGCGAAGTCCGCCGCAAGCCCTGCTCCTCAGCCGGCGGCGCAGCCCGGCGCCACGACGAAAGGCACCGGAACGCAGTGGCCGCGTTTCCGCGGGGTCAACGGCGACGGCCTCGCCGCGGATACGGGGATCAACAAGGACTGGGGCAGTAGGGAGCCGCGCACCTTGTGGCAGGAGACTCTGGGCGACCGGGGCTTCGCCGGCCCATCGGTAGCCGCCGGGAAGGTCTTCATCATCGACCACAGCTCGGACCGTGACATCGTGCGGGCGCTTTCGCTGGATGGCGGCAAGGAGGTCTGGCGCTTCGAGTACCAGGACACGGCCTCGGAGAACTACGGCTTCGCCCGTTCCACGCCCACCTACGACGACGGGAAGCTGTATACCCTCAGCAGGCTGGGCAAGCTGCATTGCCTGGACGCCGAGAGCGGCCAACAGGTGTGGGTGCGCGACCTGGTGGCGGAGTTCGGCGGGCAAAGACCCCAGTGGGACTATGCCGCCTCGCCGCTTGTGGACGGCAAGGCCCTCATCGTCTGCCCGGGTGGAGAGACCGGCGTGGCCGCCCTGGACAAGACCTCGGGAGCCACCCTGTGGACCGGCGGCATCGGCGGGCCACCGGGGTACGCCACTCCCGTCCCGGCTACTCTCGCCGGCAAGCGGCAGTACGTGATCTTCGCCGGCACGGTTCTGTACGCAGTGGCCACCGACTCGGGCCAGACCCTGTGGCAGACGCCGTGGAAGACCGAGTACGATGTCAACGCCGCCACGCCCATCATCATGGAGGACTTCGTCTTCGTCACCAGCGGCTACAACGTGGGGTGTGGGCTATTCAGAATCCAGGCCCGGGGCGCGAGCGCAGCCTGGAAGACGCCGGAGATCCAGTCCCACTTCAACACCCCGGTGTACGTGGACGGGTTCCTCTACGGCATCGGTGATCCGGGCAATCTGGTCTGCGTCAACCCTCAGGACGGCTCGGCAACGTGGAAGCAGCAGGGGTTCGAGAAGGGCGGAGTTTGCTATGTCGATGGGGTGATACTGGCGGTGGACGGCAAGGGCGGCGATGTGGTGATGGTCGCGGCCGAACCCCAGGCGTACCGGGAGCTGGGGCGGATCAACCCGCTGGGTGGGCAGAGCTGGACGGCCCCGATCGTGGCCGACGGCAAGCTGATCTTGCGCAATACGAAGGCTGTGGCGGCCATCGACCTGCTGTAGGTTGCCTTCGGCCCCGCCGCTATGCAGCCAGGCCCTCTTTGGCCGTGGCGTGCACGGCGTCGGGCTCTCGGTCGCGGCTCAGGAGCTCGATAAGGGGCCAGTTGCCACTTTCATACAACTTGCGGCAAGCGCAGTCCGGCCCGGCATTTTGGCACTGCGTCTCCCGCCAGTACTCCCTGACCGACTCGGTGCGGAAGCTCTCCAGGATACGGCAATCGTCGATATAGACGCACTCAGACATGACCGGTCACCCTGCCCCAATGCGCGGAGCCCTGGCGGTCGCCGCCGCCCGACATTCCGCGCAACTCATTGGCTGCTGGTCCCCTGCAATTCCTGTGCCCACCCCATTCCCCGGGCACATCATAGCCCCCCGACGCCGGATTCCGCCGGGAGGTAGAGGCTGAAGGCCAAGTCGATGACCGTGCGGAGGAAGGCGGCCACGAACTCACCGAAGATCAGCCCGAAGAAGAAAGGCCGCGCCTTCTGGTACGCCGACATGCCGCCATAGCGCAAGAGCAGGCTCTTGGTGAGCCATGTCAGGAAGATGGGCACCCAGAGGCGAAACAGGCCGAAGCTGCCGGAGACCAGATACCCCGCCGGGTGGAAGGGCCACCAGGACAGCCGCGTGCGCATGGCGGCCAGAAACAACGTGAACCCGATGCCGAACACGTAAGCCCCGGTGGCGCCCCAATCCACCTCTCTCGGATTGGCCAGCCAGGACTCCAGCTTCCGCCACGGGTCATTGCCGAAGGCCCAGCCCGCCGGGCCGGTGAACTTCGCCGACTCGTAGCCCACCTGGTACATCACATGCAGGTACGCCCAGAAGGCCGCGACGATGGCGCAAGCCGAGGCGAGCATGACCACAGGGGAAAGGTCGCGCAGGCTCAGGCCGGACTGCTGCGCGATACGCATGCAGTCGCCCTGCAGAGGCATGGGCAGTTGCCGGTGGGTCCGCACCAGCCAGAAGTTGAGGCTCATCACGGTGAGGTCCCTGGCCGACCACGCCCCGCCGCCGGCAACATTCTGCAGGATGTCGTCGGCGCCCACCTGGTACAGCTCGATAGTGGGCAGGCCCAGCTCCGCGCGGATGCGGGCGAGCGTCAAGACGGTGGCGAAGAACAGGCCGAAAAAGCACACCGCCGACAGGGGTCGCATGCCCGCGGCGATGGCGAAGCCGATAAGGAACGCCAGACCGAGCAAGAAGCCCCACACCGCCAACGGGGCGGGGAGGGGCTCCTCATCGCCCGGGTCGCGGGAGGCGCCGACGGCCGCCAGCCACATGCGCTTGAGGTGGTCGCGGGCCGCCCACAGGACGAAGATCGCCACCCCGAAGTATGCGCCCACCCCCTGCTGCTGCACGTACGGGAACCGCCCCCACTGCTGATGGCCGAGCATGGCCGTCACCACCAGCTCCAGCCGCGCCAGGAAGAAGAAGAACCAGCAGGAGAAGGCGAGCTGGATCGGCAGCAGGTACGCCATGCCATAGCTGAAGGGGTACGAGGAGATGGGAATGGGCCCGGCGGCCGACAGCGGCATGCCGCGGAAGGTGTAGTTGTGTACCCCGATGTTCAGCGTCGGCACCGCAGGCCAGATGTTGTGGGCCAGGCGGAGCATCTGGACGGCAAACGCAATGCCAAAGGCCGCCCAGAACAGCGGGCTGCCGGTGAGAGAGGCCTTCGGAGCCGTGATCTCCAGGGCCGGCTGGGCGATGGGATAGTTCAGTCGCTCGCGGTCCCACTGGCGCCGGAACACCGACATCAGGCAGTACATGGTGAACACGACGCCCATGGCGAACAGAGACCACCAGGCCAGCGGTCCCAGCCACAGCTTCAGCCTGCCGGGGGCGTAGAGGCTCGATCCACCCAGGTACAGCTTCTCGATGGCCTCTGGATCCGAGACTACCAGGTGAGGCGGGACGAAGGGGATGATCTCCTCGGCCCAGCCATTCTCCGGCGTGGCGTTGCGGAACACCCAGCTCAGCGTAGTGAACAGGATCTGGAGCTGGTCGTGACCGCCCAGGGCACTGGCCACCACGAGGATGATGTAGACGGTCAGGAGTTCCGTGCGCGCCAACTCTCGGCCTGAGGCCAACCGGGCAACGAGGCGGTTGATGCCCAGGAGGGCAAACAGGATCGCGATGCAATTGAAGAACAGGGCCGAGGTGGTGGCGTTGTCCGAGTAGCGCACGTACTCGATCTGCGTGAGCCACCAGGCATTGAAGGGGATCAAGACCAGGCCGAGCAACACGGCCCGCGTCGTGACGCGTTCCGCGTGCCCGGCCTGCTTCTGAGGAGTGGTGGCGGATGCCTGCATGAACCTGTCTGCCTTGTTGTTGTGCCGACGCTGCGACGATGGTGTAGTGCGTCTTGCCGGTGAGCAGGCCTGCCGGGGCCGGCGGGGGCGGGCAAAGGCCTTTCCCCGGCCCCTTACCGGATGCTACCTCACCAGGTTCACGATCCATCCGACAAGCAACACCGCGATCACAAAGCGGTGGAACGTGGCCCCCATGGCCAAGCGCGGCACCGGCCAGCGGCCGCGGATGAGGCCCCAAAACCCCAGGGCCGCGAGTACCCACGTCAGCCCGTACACAGCAGGGCCCAGCACGTGACACGTGAAGGCGGCCACCACCTCCCCCCGGGCCATGTGCGTGAAGGCCGTTGTCATCCCGCAGAAGGGACAGGGCAGCCCCGTGAACAGGTGAAACAGGCAGGGGGCGAAGTACAGCTCATGGTGCGTGCCCCAGCCCCTCTCGCTGGGGGTGAGCACCGCGGACAGCAAGAGCACGGTCAGGCAGCCGGTAAGCAAGAGGCCCGAGACCACGCGGTTGGCGCGGGGATCGTGTCCATACACAAGCCCGCCGTCCTGACCGGCCACTGCACTCATTGCCATCCTGCCCTACGCTCCTCCCGCGCATTCACTGCCGCCCCGATCCCCCTTGCCGTCAGCCGTT
>CAYRFY010000238.1:0-938 GCA_964423635.1 uncultured Armatimonadia bacterium
CGGAGCCGGCTCCAGAGGGCCATCACTCAGGGGTCGGAAACTGCGGCCCGAGTCCACGGAGGCCAGAACCTCCACCTCCCCGCCTCCGGTCTCCGCGGGCCAGCGGGCCTGGGTAACCTGCCGCAGTCCCGGCACAGACAAAAGCGGCGTCAGGGCCCAGCCGGACTTCGCCGCGGACCGCCGCGTGGCCTCAGGACCGACGCCTTCGGGAGCCTCGGCGCCCTCCGGCAGGAGCGCGATCTTGTCCAGCTTCGCCCCGCCGTGCCAATTGTGCAGCCACAGCAGATGCACACCGGCCGAAAGCTCGTACGTCGGCCCGGAGACCCAGACCCAGCCCTGCGGCGGCTCGCCCTCGCTGTCGGTGTACCAGCGGGGCTCTGCAAAGTCCATGGACTCCTGGTGGATCCAGGTGCCGGCAGTGGGGAACTGCGCCCGCACCCAGCGCCGGTACCTGCCGGGCGTGGCGATCCGGATGGGGAAGATCAGGCGATCGACCTTCACCAGGCAGCGCCCGCCCGACGCGGAAGTGTCCTGGACCCCGCCGGCCGGGTCGGCGATGATCTCCAGCCCCTCTTCGGCCTCGATAGCCAGGGCACCCGCGGCCGGGGCGGCGAACCAGTCACCCAGAGTGATCCTGTTTTCGGTGATGGTGCAGGCGGCGAGGCTGAGGGTCTGCAGGTCGAACTCGCGGGTCTCGTCGGCACTTACCGGACTGCCGGCGGCGGCGACAAGGGCCGCAACCAGGGGCAAGGTACGGCACAGGGAGCTGGTGACTTGCATCGGGTGACCCCTCCTGACGGCAAGTGAACAGAGTCAATGGGATGGATGGCCAACGGCAGCTTCTCGGGGGCGCCCGTCCCGGCGGGCCTCGGAAGGTGACCCACCCGTGCCTCGCCGGGGCCCACCATCGTGTCCGACCGGCTCCGCGCCCGCGGATA
>CAYRFY010000238.1:1038-2666 GCA_964423635.1 uncultured Armatimonadia bacterium
CCGGCGCCCTGTCAGCGAGTGGCTTCCGATGTGGGCCGGGCGGCGGACCGTGCGGGCTTGGAAGCCCGCGGGCACGGAGGTCCCCGGTTACGGTTGTCGGTTCCCATGTGCGTGCGGGGCGATCGAACGACAGACGGCGTGTGGGCCTGGAGACCCGCGGATACCGGCGCCCTGTCAGCGAGTGGCTTCCGATGTGGGCCGGGCGGCGGACCGTGCGGCCCCCGCCTCGGGCGAGCGCCGGTCTCAGCCCTGCACCGGGTACACCTTGGTCAAGGATACCGTGACTTGAAACTCCTCGGCACTTCCCTCGCCTGGTGCGAACCGAACGCGATTGCGGCCGGGCCTGAGCGCCGGGAGGCGGCCCTCGGGCTTGACCGTCTGCCTGACCGCTCCGTCTCGCGCGAGTACGGCGCACTCACCGGCGCCCCTGTAGACCACTCGCTCGCCGGGGGTCAATGACACCGGGAGCACCACGCGCTGCCCACGCACGGCCAACGCGGGCCGGCAGAGCACCTCGTCGCTGCGCAGCCCGCGGATGTCGTCCACATGGCAGGTAACCGTCGCGCCACCGGGAATCCCATTGAAGAAGGCGATCACGTACTCGACCCGGTCCAGCCGGATGCCGTGCGCGTCGCCGAGGTCAAACTCCACGTACTTCCAGCCCCTGAAGCCGACGGGGGTGACCATGTCGAACCACGCACCCGCCGTGTCCCGCAGTTGGAGTTTGAACGACTCTCCCCCGGCGTCACCGTGCAGCCAGAAGCCCAGGGCGGTGCAGCCGGACAGGTCCACCGTCGGCGAAAACCGCGCGCCTTTGGCACACCAGCCGGCATTGTCGCCCCGTGTGCTTGTCGCGCTGTAGCGCACGCTCCGGGAGCCGACTTTGACGGGCTCGGTCACCACCTCAAGGGTGGCATTCACGCCGGGCTTGTTGGGGACGCGGTTGTCCTCGCCATCATAGGCGTATTGCGCGAAGCGGTTCTCGGGCGTATCGGCGAAACGAGCGAGGTCATCAAAGGTCTCGACGGAGAGCGCCGCCGGCGATTCGTAGCCTGCGGCGAGCTTTCCCGCGCGCTCCACGGCGATGCAGGCCTCGAGTCTGGCCGGCCCGGCGTCGGGTCGGCACAGGACGTCCCACGAGCCGGCCCCGGTGAGGACACGCGGGGCCTCGTGCTCCGTGCGCAGGTAGGCGTTGTTCACCGTCTCTGCCGGCGCCCGGCCGGTCAGCGGCTCGCCCCGGGTTATGAGGGTGACTTTGGCACGGGTGCGCAGACCCTCGGCGCCGCCGGCGGTCAGGGAGACGGTGCTTGGTCCCGCCGGGATCGCGAGCGGCCCGCCCTGCGGTGAGAAGCGCCGGATGACGGCCCCGCGCTCGTCGTGCAGGCGGCAGTCGTCGGCGCTCTCGTACTCCACATACTGCCCGCTGTGCAGTGTAACCGGGAAGGCTATACGCTCCCGGCCGATGGTGATGACGGGGTCGGCCAGGGTCGTCTTGAACACGGGCACCGCGCGCACGGGGCTGATGAAACAGCACACCTGCTCGTCGGGGGGCAGGTTGTTGGTGTAGATGTTGAGGGCCCCGACGCGATTGCGGACGATGGGATGACGGCCCACGGTGCACGCACCGC
>CAYRFY010000238.1:2676-10948 GCA_964423635.1 uncultured Armatimonadia bacterium
CGTAGGGCCAGATGTAGTCCTGATGCCTCTGGGCGTCGCGTTCTCGCAGCAACAGCTCGAAGTACCGCCAGCCGGTGAAGTCCACATCCACATAGTGCTCGTCCCAGGCGGTGTAGTTCTCACGATCGTTGTTGAGCTGGAAGTTGAGCAACTCGCCCTTGCCATCGCCATACACCCAGACACCCAGTGCCCCGCACTTGCCGATATCCAGCGGCGGATCGAAGACGATGCCCGTCTTGGCCCAGGCGCCCTCGGGCGTACCGGTGGAATTGGTCGCGACGAGACAGCCGCTCACCGCTGCTCCCGGAGCGACCTGCTCGGTCGAGGTGGTCAGACTCTGGGTGACTCCGGCGGCGGCTGACCCGGCGGTGAAGACCTCGGGGTCGGCGAAGTCCGCCACCAGCACGCTCTGCTCCGACTCGTATGGCCGGCAGGCGTAGAGCGCCTCGATCCTCAGCCCGGCCTCTTGAGCCGCGTAGCGGTTGTCCACCGTCCACGTGGCGGTGTCGTCCTGCAGAGCGGTAACCCTGTGGGCGGCATAGTCGGTGGGTACAAGCTGCCACGAGCCATCCTCGGCCTGATGAAGCCGGAAATGGTCGCCGCGGACCCGCAGCTTCTGCCGCACCTCGTCGCTGAAGTACCTGGCCAGCCGCAGTCGCTCGTAGCGCCCCAGCATGGCGAGGTACTCATCCTGCCGGGCGTTGGGGGGTGTCTTGCCCGCAGCCACGCCCTGCAGCGAGATGGAGGAGTCCTACCCCAGGCACTTGGCGCACGAATACTCCATGTCCTCGGGGAACATCCCGGCCCAGTCCCCGGCCGGTCCGGTAATGACCCACCAGCCCATGTGGCCGGGAAGCATCTCGTTGGCGCTGTAGCGCTCCAGACTGAGGCAGTGCTGGTCCGTGAAGCGGTCGAAGCCCCACTTGGGGTGATCCCAGGCACCCACTCGGGAGTGGAACGGCCAGGCACCCCACGACCCGGAGCTGGATTCCACCAGCACCCGGCCCCGGAGACGGTTGAAGATCGCCCGCTTCATCACCGCCACGGCGTGGGCGGTCTTCATGCCCTCGGAGCCGTCGAGATAGATCATGTCAAAGCCGCAGGTGTTGAAGGTGTTGGCGATGCAGTCGGCCAGCTCGTCCACCAGGGCGGTGCTCTCGTCCGGCATGTACGCACAGTAGCTGGCGATGAGGTGGTCCGCCGTCGCTCCCTTCTCATGGGCGGCCTTGAGGGTCTTCCATTGCCCGCGGGTGCATTCGGTGAACCCGTAAGGCGCCTCCGTGGAGAGGCCCCGGAAGGCGATGATCTCGTGGCCAATCTGGACGGTGTTGCCGGTGCTCATGTCGCCCCAGAAGGTCTGCAGGCCTTCGGGAGATTCCACCGTGGAGATGGTGGTGTCATCGGGGCCGACATCGGCGGCCAAGGTGAAGCTGCGATCTTTGGCGAGGCGTTTGTCCGGCACCGGACTGACCCAGGGATCATCCACCTGGATGCAGCCGGTGAGTGTGTGCATGCCCACCTTGAGCCCCGCCGCATGCAGCTTGCCCACCACCTGCCTGAGACCCTCGAGGCCATTGGGGAACAAGTCCGGGTTGGGCTCGTAGTGTCCGAGACCCCGCCACCAGGGGCACAGATGCACCTCGGCGAAGCCTCCGAGGTGGGCCAGCCGGATCCACTCCTCCACATTGCTCTCCGAGACCGCGGCAAACAGGTACGAGCCCCGGTTCTCCTCGGCATCGAAGGCGAACGGGCCGCCCAGGGGCGAGTACGGGAGACCCTCGTTGCGGACCACGTCTTTGAGCACATCGCGCATGACGCCCGTCGGGCAGCCGGCGATAGCGATCCGCGCTCCCGAAAGCCCGTACTTGCGCACCGCTTTAGGAGCAAACACCGGCTGCTTGCCGCCGCTGAGGGCCACCTCCACCTGCAGGTTCAGGGGCACAACCGCCGCGGCGAACCGCTCATCCGAGGCCCACGCCACTGATCCGCTGATGTTGTCGGCCAGCGTCACCGCCATGGACCCGATGACGAGTTGTTCCACCTCGGGATCGCCAACCGAGAGCACCTCCAGCACGAGGTAGCGCCCCCGGCCGGTGACGCGCACCTGTGCCGCCGCGCCCAGGCGCCCGAACTCAAGTGTGAGCCTGTCGCCCTCCAGGCTGCACGAGGAGGGGCGATAGGTGGCGGTGCCCTTCTTGACTGTGGCGAAGGGGTGGTAGGGATCGGCGCAGTAGTCGGCCCCGGTGGCCTTGTCGATGAGGCCCACCACCCGGCCGCGCTTGTCCAGCAGGACGCGAGCGAGGTCGCTCTCCAGCGCGACGGCCGGCTGGGGCGCCTGGACGGGAGTGAGCTCATAGGCCTGCTGGCCGGCGACCGGCGGCTCGCGCCCTGCGAGCTCATCGGCATAGCAGGCCGCGACCTCCTCGCCGCTCAGAGCGCGTCGGTAGACCTTCACATTGTCCATCAGTCCCGCATGGCAAGTGGCCGGATTGCCCCAGAAGCCCAGTTGCAGCTCTCCGGAGAAGCCGACGGGGTAGTCCCACTTCGCCGACCCCACCGGCTGCCCGTCCACGTAGGTGGTGATGTCCGGGCGGCGGAAGGTGGCGGCCAGGTGGTACCAGCGATTCGGGGTGAACCTCACGAGCGGCGCCGAGACCTCCGCCCAGTCCCGGCCCACCTGCAGCGCGGTACTGCTCGGTTTGCCCATCCGGAAGCTGCAGGAATCGTCCTGCACGAAGAACAGGAAGCCTCCGGGGCACCAGGTTCCTCCGGTGACGATATTGGGGTACCGCCCGCCCCGCTCCCAGTACACCCAGGCCTCCACCGTCAGCTCCTCGGAGCCGTCCAGGGCATCCAGGCCGGGAAGGGTGACATAGGCGTTCTCGCCCCCGAAGTACAGGGCGCCGCCGAACCTCCCTCTGGCCCACCTGGCACCGCGGATCTCACCCTCCAGCATGTTTGGAGAGCCGTCCAGCGCCGCGTCACCCCCGGCCTCGTCGAACCGCCAGTCTCCCAGCAGGGCCGGATCGGCGGGAGCATCTGCCGCAAGAGCAGGCGTGTCGCAAGGCCAAAGCAATGCGAGCATGAGGGAAGCGAGAAGCTGCATGTGGGGCACTCCTTGTGCGGCCGAGTTGGGGTGGGAGGCACGGGCCGTTCGCCGCTCACCTCTCCCGCGCCCGCGAAGCGGGCCAGTTGGGAGAGGTCGGCCGTTCGCCCTGCGCTGCAGGCCGAGCGGAGCGGGTGAGGGGCCGGGCGCCATGGAGCGCCGCCGCTGCGCCCTCGCACCCGCCGAACGGCCAACGGCGCCTCACCCCCCGCCCCCTCTCCCTTACTCGCCCAAACGGCGGGCGAGACGGGAGGAGGGGGAGAACGGCACGGCGGCCAACGGCCCTTGCCGCCCGGCGCCCGCCTCTACTGCCCCTCCGCCACCACCAGCAGCATCCCCTTCCCCGGCTCGATGGGTATCGCGTCTCCGGGGGAAAAGCGGGCGGCGGGCTGGAAACCGGCGATCTGCGGTGCCGTCAGGATGGTCTTCGTCGCATTCAGTCCCAGAGCCTTCCAGTCGATGCTCAGTCGCACCGGCACGGTCCGCGGCCCGGCCTGCTCCCCGGTCTCGCGGGTGGAAGGATCGGCCGTGGACAGCGTGAGGCGGCCGAAGAGCGCCGTGTTATGGAAGCTTCCCGACACCGGCGACCAGCAAGAGGCCCGGGCCGCCGGGACCTGCTGGTCGCGGCAGATATTGAGCCCGAGGGTGGTGTCGCCGTGCCCCGGCACAATCCCCAGCGAGGCCAGCGGGATGCTCAACTCACCGGTCCACGAGCCCTCGCCGATGGAGGTCTTGTACGTCCAGTCGCCATTCCAGCCGGGGTCCTGTACGCCCCTGGCGTCGAAGACGGCCCCGGCGCTGTTGCCGATGAACTGATAGTATTCGCCTGCATTGATGTCGGGCTGTAGAAACAGCTCCACCGCATCGTCCTCCCACACGTTGCCGTCTCGCTGGGTGATCGCGGCCTTCGGTTTTCCGGCCGACTGGGCACACTCGAAGGACACGTAAAGTCGCTCCTGGTCCCGTGTGAGGAAGGCGACGGTCTGGTCCGGGGCCCGGCTGTCGTCGTCGTGGAGCGTGAATCCGGTGAGGCGCGCGGCGCTGTCCCACTCGCCGGGCGAGAGCCGGCCGTCGATAGTCGGCGCCTGTGAGGTCTCCTGCGCCACCGCGGTGGGCCGCTTCCGTTGCGCCGGCCAGTGGGCCAGGGCGATCAGGGACTTGTCGGGCCTACGGTACACGGTAGCGAGCACCGACGGGTCATCGGTCGTCACCGGGCAGCGCTTGTCCCAGTATCCCAGCCATTCGGCATCCTGAATGCCGAACTCATCCCAGAAGCGCCACATGCCGGGGGCCGAGGGGTGCTGGCGGCCGGACATGCCGTAGATCATGCCCCGGTACGGGTTGCCGCCCGTCTGGTAGTTGAGCATCTCGCCGGTCAGGCCGAAGGGGATGCCGGACATCTCCACCAGCCAGTAGTCCGGCGGCATGTTGTAGTCATACAGCTCCCCGAACCACAGGTTGCTCAGGTACGGGAAGTGCTCCAGGTAGGCGTTGGCGGTGCTCACGAGGCGGTCGGGGTCCCAGGAGGGGGACCAGCAGTCGCCGCCGTGGCACTGAATGCGGCTGCCGGGATCGTTGCGAGCCATCACCTTCGCCACGCGCTTGGTGATCTCGCGGTCGTAGCTGATGCCATCGAGATACAGACCGTCCAGGCCGGTGTTGAGCATCAGCCAGCTCAAGCCCTCGATATAGTAGTTGTGCCAGCGCGACAGGCCCTGCATCTCGATGGCCGCGTCCGTCTCCCCCAGCCACGGCAGGGGCTGGCGCCAGCCGGGGACATAGCCATTCACCAGATGCTCGCGCAGCCACGGGTACCCGCCACCCGCCGCGCCAAAGGTGGCGTCACCCACTTTGGTCGGGTTGGTGTCCGTCGTCCGCATGATCTCATCGCCCAGGCTGCGGATGATCCACATCTCGGCCACGTGGTTGCTAAGCTGCCCCACATTGTCGTACAGGTTGACCCCCCGCGGGGGCAGCGGCACCTCGCGGGCGGTGAGGTGCAGCGCCCGGCCGCCCTCGCCCTCCACCACGGCGAACGCGCCCTTGAGTGTCCCTCCCTTGCCCTCGGCACTGCGCTCGGGCCTCGTGACGGCGTCGCCGTCCCAGGCGTCGAAGGTGTCTAGAAGCAGCGTGTGGTCATCGGCCGTGGGCACCGGCGCCCGGGCGCCGGTGTAGGACTCAGCGCTGATCTTCAGGGCATCGTAGATGAAGGCGCCGTTTTGCAGGCCCAAAGTGGCCTCATCAAGCGGCAGGTCCAGCGTCCCGTGGTACGGTGCGACGGCCTTCTTCTGGCCATCGACGTAGATGGCGAACTCATCGCCCCAGCTCAGCGTGACCACGTGCTTCTCGCCCTGCTTCCATTCCGGCGAGTGGCTGCTGAGCAGCACCGGGTACCGGCGGCTCTCGCCCTCACCCGAGGCCACATAGGCGCGCATGCCGCGGTCGTCGATGTTCCAGTAGAATCCGAGGCCACCCGCGTCGGGCCAGTCCAGGCCGAACATGGACTGGTTGTACTGCGCCATGCCCGCATAGCCCGCCGCCGGGTCGAAGTTCACCGTCATCCACACATGCAGGGAGCCCCGGGCGGGAGAGAAGTTACCGGCCGCCGGATAGGAGAGCTCGCCGAAGTCCGTCTTGCCGGTGGTGATGCTCTTGACCGACTCGATGGTCTGCGTGAGCAAGGGTACCGTCAGGAACGGGTAGTTGATGTAGGGGTTTTCCGGTGTACCGTGATGGACGTGAAGCACCGTGCCGTCGGCGCGCACGTCGCCGTAGCGCCAGTTCCAGTGATTGGGGTCGATGGGCTTGAAGGGGGTGATGAGCAGGCGGAACTTGAGCTCCAAAGGCCGGCCGCGGCGGACCACGCGGTCGCCGGTATAGGCCCGGACGCGCACGCAGTCGCCCTCCTGAGCGACGTCGCAGCCGCCCTTACCCTCATTGTCCCATGCGGCGGGGAAGCCCGCGGCCGACAAGTGCGTGGGCTCCCACACATCCTCCCGGGGACGCAATTGCAGTTGCAGCCCGGCATCCACATCCCCCAACCACACCATGTTGTTGGCGCGCCTGTGGTCCCACTTCCAGCTCCATCGCTCCGGCCGGTATCCTCCGCGCTTTCCCATGCCCATCATGTACGGGGCGCACTCCGCCCGCTGGGGGATGAGCAGCTCCACGTCGGACAGCCGCAGCGTGCGCCGGGGCTGCAAAGTCACGTGGTACATCAGGCAGCCGTCGGCCTCCATCTTGCAGCGCACCGTCAAGTCGGCGTCCGGGCCCTCGGCCATCGTGACGCGCTCCACGGCGCCCGGCGCCTGCTTGACCGTCTTCGTCCTCGGCTTCGAGAGCCGCAGCTCGCCCCTGCTGCTCGTCACGGTGAAAGCCATCGGCGCGGCGAGGATCTCGCGCCCGTTGCTGAGGATGCTCTCCGGAAGCCCATTGGGTCCGAACCGCACATCCCGCAGCAGGCAGGAGACCTTGTCACCATCGACCCGCAGCGGTGTGAAGGGCGGCACCACGTCGTCATCCAGGCCGAGAGTGGAATCCAGCCACTTGAGCCGGGACATGCGCCACAGGTCGGACACGCCGCCATCGGCCAGTCGCTCGCCCTCGATGCGCAGGGACAGCTTCACCGTCTGCGGTGCCATGCCGACCGGGGTGACGGTGAAGGCCCCCTCGTACGCGCCGGCGGCATCGGGCGGAACCTGCACGCCGATCCACAGCGGCTGCACGCGCCCCTCGGCAACGTCCACCCGCTTGCTGATCGGCCTGCCGAGCCAGTCGGTGCCTGCGAGGTTGGGGCAGGTGATCTTATCGGCGGAGATCACCGCGCCTTCTGCATTGCGCAGGTCGGTCACGTCCAGCTTGAGGTCCTCCACCGCCGCCCGGGCCGCCCACACGCCGAGCTGGAAGCAGTACAGCTCGCCCGGCTGCACCCGGGCCTGCAGGATGGCGGACGGGCCGCTTTCCACCCACCGCAGCGGCAGATCGTCCGGCATGCGAATGGGATACCGGCGATCCTCCGGGAAGACCAGGTACTCAGCATCCGGGACACGCTCCAGAAGGCCCAGGACCTCCTCGTCTGTGGCGACGATTTCCATGGGGTCGAGGCGGTCGAACTCGGTGCGCGCCTCGATCCGCAGCACCTGCGCCTTCGGCAAACTGAGCCACGCGTCGGACATCCCATCATCGGCCGCGAGGCCATTGCGCTGCAGCCAGTCAGTGGTCGCGGTGTCCTGCGGAGGATAGTAGTCGCCGGGGGCGTCGAAGTTGCTCTGCGGCGCGGGATAGGGGAGGTAGTACACCGCATAGTCGCCGGGGACGGTTTCGGGCCGGAAGATGATGTCGCCGGCTTCGCGGGTGATGCGGGCGCAGAGGACGTTCATGACCCTTTGGTTGGTGGCCAGGTCATAGACGCGGACGTCCTTGGTCTCGGGGTCGCGGTCGCGGCGGCGCCACTGGATGTGGGCGAGGGCGGCGTCCGCCGGCTGATCTACATGCACCACGGCCCGGTGGTTCCCAAAGCCGCTTTCGGGCCAGGAGCTGACTGCGTAGGGGATCTCGGCGGCGAGGGCGAAGCCTCCGGATGACAGGAGGACGGATGCAACGAGGAGTGCCTGCATCAGCGCAGTCGATACATGGCGGGCCATGCTGTCACCTCTGTGTGCCTGGAGATGCGGCCGGGAAACCGTTAGCGGCCGAGCGTCGGCGCGTAGGTCGGGTACCGCCGCAGTTCGTTGCCATCGCCCCTCCGCAGGCTCTGAGGCGGCCCGCGGACCCTCGATGGGGCACGCGATCCGGCCTCAGGACCCCGTCTGGATCACAGGCGGTCGCCCTTCTCGCGCACGCCCCTGGCGTCGGCGCCCCGGGCGATGCCGCGCAGGTCCTGGAGCGTCGGCACGGGCACCAAACGGATCACTCCGCCGGTGGCAGTCACGCTCAGCCTCTGCCCCGGCCGCAACCCCAGCCGCTCCCGGATCTCCTTAGGGATCAGCACGCGGAACCTGCTGGACACGGTTGTTTGGGCCATTGCTCTCACCTGGTGAGGCATCAATCTGGTCGATACCGGTATCGCACTACCCATCCCTGCTTCCGCCGAACCGGCGGCCCCGCACGACGGGGTCGCCAAGCGGGACGTTGGCGAACGGCTCGTGGGCCGGATCGCTACGTCTC
>CAYRFY010000239.1:0-10940 GCA_964423635.1 uncultured Armatimonadia bacterium
GCCGCCTGAGCAGGCCGGATGCGCGGCCGAGGGGCTGACCTTCCGCCAACCGCTCGCGGTGGAAGCCGGCGCCCATCGCCACCAGGCCGTCGTCGCCGATTCGCCGGCCATAGAGGTAGACCAGGTGCGTCGGGATGCGCACCCGCGCCGGGCAGTCGGCGAAGTTCACGAACCAGTCGCCGTCGATGTGGACACGATAGATGTATCGGCCCATATTCTGGATCAGTGGCTCCTCCCACACGTCCACAAGCCCGCCGGTTGCCTGCTGCAGCAGGTTGAGGCAGTCAAACATCGAGGCTCCGGCGCGTCCCCAGTACGACGGCCCCTCGTCGCAGCCCCCGTCGGCGTGGTAGACCTCGAGGAAGCGGTCCAGGCTCCGGAGTGCCTTGAGTACGGCGGCCAGTCTCCGCTCCCGGTCCGGCTCCAGCAGCAGTACTGCGGTCAGGCAGTTGGAGACGCACCAGGGGGTCCAGTTGTTCAGCCTCGCCAAAGGCCTGCCCCGGGCGTCGGTCTGCAGCCCCATCCACCAGTAGTCATCTCGGGTGAGATACGGCTGGATGATGCGCTCTTGCATCTCGCGCTCGAGGCGATCGTAGATCACCGGGTGGACGGCATCCAGCCTTGTGCGCAGCAGGTAGCACGTCCAGGCCAGGAGGCCCGCGGTCTCGCCGGCGAACAGGTCGATGATGCGGTCTGCGGTGTCGGGCAGCGGGGTGCCGGGGAAGCGGGAGGAGTCGTTGTGCGCCGGCACGCCCCAGAAGGACTCCTCGCAGGTGCACCAGAGACCGTTGATGATGTCATCGACGAAGCGGCCCTTTGCCTCCTGGCATTCGCCGATCACCAGGTCATTGAGCGCGCTGCGCCGCTCGAAGCTGAGCTCCTCGAAGTTGCTCCGATTGCCGTCGCGGCGGAACTGCATGAACACGGTGGCCGGCAGGGCAGGCCACTGCATAGCCAGGCGGGCCTCGGCGGCGGCGATGTCCGCCTGCCGGAGTGCGGCCGGCAACCCTTCCCACGCGGCGCGGTCATCGGCCGTGGGATACGGAGCGAACTGCTCCATGCTCTGTAGCTGGGCGGCCAGATCGTCGTTGGCATATCGTTCGGTGAGCAAAGCGGGCACCTCCGGGCGGTTGTGCGTCTCCACGGCTGCGGCGCTGGGCGGTCAACACTACGGTACGTCTTGGCGACACTAGGGCCCATAGTCATCCGCCACCGACCTGACGACCTCCGTCCACCGCCTCAGACGGTCGGGATCGCCCTCCACGGTCTCGATGTCCTTGAGATGGATGTGCACGTGGCAGCCCCGCATGGCCTCGAGACCCGCTGAGATGATACTACGGATGAGGTCTTCATTGAAGCCACAGCAGACCATGTCCGTCGGGTTGGGGCGCCAGGAGATCACGTAGTCCCGGCCGATCTGCTCGGCGCACTTAGCCGGGTCGGCGGTGGGAGTCACGGCGATGATGCGCAGGTTCGGGATCTGCCGCAGCATGTCGATCTTATGGGTCAGGTTCTCACAGCAGCCGTAGGCGGTGAGCGCGAACCGCTTGAGGATCGGGAGCTGGTATTGCAGCAGGAACTCTTCGTGCATGCGGGGCGAGATCAGTGTGAACTCCTGGGCGGCGCAGTAGCCCCAGAGTTGGTCTCGACGGCGTGGCCCCGAGTTGGGCCGCGGCGGCTCCAGCTCATCGCAATAGGGCTGGGCCTGGTTCGCGTGACAGGTAAGGCCCATGTCGCCCGCGGCCTCGGCCTGCTCCTGGCAACGGAGGATGCCGTCGCGCATGAGGGCCAGCAGTTCATGGAGCCTGTCGGGGCTCTCGTACATATCGACCATGATCTGCTCGAGTCCCCGCAGGCGTGCCAGGTCGGTGGAGATATCCATCAGAAACCCCAGGCACGCCGGGCCGCGGTAGACGTCGATGGGGAGGAGTTCGCCCACCGCCTCCTGCAGCCTCTCCACACTCCGCGCAGTGGCGGCCTCGTCCACGACATGTTCGGGCATGGAGAGCTTGGCCAGGTCGTCCCAGGTCTTGATGGGCGGGTCGATGCGGTAGGCTCCGCCCTCAAGATGCGGGGAGGTGCTGCCCTGCGGCACGCCCCACAGCGTCCCCCAGCTTCGTCCCAGGGCCGCGACCTGTGTGATCCACGGCTCGAGGATGAAGTCATCGCCAATGGCCGAATGGAAGATTGCCTGCCGCAGGGCACGCTCGTGCTGGCGATAGAAGGGGTCCTGGCATTGCATGGCGGCGTCGCCGAACACCTCGCGGCACCAGACATTCCACATGCCGTAGGTGGCCAGGACAAGCGGGCGGGTAGGCTTGAGGCTGTTGTGAACGGTCCACAGCCTCCGCCGCTCGTCCTGGATGGGCTGAGCCGCCAATTCGGCGTACTGCTGAGCGAGGTCGCGCAGGATTTGGGTGTCTTGCTGGAGCCGGGTCATGCCACCGGTCGGCCTCTCTGTCGGTGATGCCGCCCCCGGGCGGGCGCGGGTAACCCTCTCATTTCCCCACCCGGGTGCCCCCGCACCTCCGTAGCCTGTGGAAGCCCTGATGTCCGGAAGAACGCGGACCGGCGGCACCGGCCCGCAGGTCGCCGATGGCCCCGGGACGAAAACTCCCCTATCCTATGCGCGCCTTGCCGGGCACCGGTCTTGGACCCGGACGATCCGCCACCAGGGAGCTGGTCATGTCGCGACGCGCCGCCATCCTCATCGGACTGATTCTGCCCTCGCTGGCCCTGGCCCACTGGACCGCGCAGCCGGAGCTTCCGGACTGGGCCCAGCGGGGGCGCCTGCGCTGGTGCCTGCACTACTCCCGCGCGGATAGGCAGCTTGTGGACCTCTTCCTCGGGGCCCATCAAACGCTCCTCCACGGTGGCAGCTTCGACTCGCCGCAGACCGCGGAGTATGCCCGTCAACACGGTCTGCACTACATGCCGTATGTCTGTAGCCGCACCGTGACGGTTTCGGAGATCGAGAGAAACCCGCAGCTTGCGGATAGCCTGGTGCTGCAGGCGGACGGCAGCGAGGTCCTGGCCTACGGCAATCCGGTGCGGCGTTTCGGGTCGCTATACCGGCCACCGTGGCCGCAGTTCGTGCGCGAGCGCACCCGCAAGCTGTGGGACCGGCCGGACGTGTCGGCCATCTTCTACGACAACGCTTTCTGGGAGGTCGAGGACCACAATCCGGCGGCGGTCGCAGCCTGGGGGCAGTGGGCCGCGGCGCAGGGCCTCGGTCCGGACACGGCGGCCAGCCGGCCCTCCGCTGCGGGCAAGCTGTTCATCGCCGAGGGCCTGGTGGACTACCACCACATGCTGCGGGCGCTGGGCCACTCCCACGAGCCACCGCTGCTGAACTGCCCGAACCTGGGCAGCGCCGCGGGCGGCATGCTCGCGGTGGAGACCGGGGCGGTGGACCTGGTCTTCTACGAGACCATGAGCCACCCGCCCTTCGAGAACAACATGCAGCGCTACAAGGTCGGTCTCGCCGCGTCGCATGGGCGTCCCACGGGTATCCTGGCGTACCTGCCTCCGCGCATCGGCAGCGAGCGCGGACAGCGCACCTGGCACGAAGGCATGCACGCGTTCTTCTACCCCTCGTCCCCGATTGCCGAGGAGTTCGCCCTGGCCGCGGCCGAGGCCGCCGCCTGCAATGGCACCTACATCCCCTGCTACAATCTCTTCCCCTCGCTGCCCATCACCGACGAGACCGACCCCTTCCACCGGCGCATCCACGCCGAGCTTAAGCGCAGCTACGGCTTCCTATCGGCGAATGAGGAGCTGTATGCCGCCTCCCAACCCGCCGGTGAGGTGGCCGTGCTCCACTCGTCCTTGACGCAGATGCACAATCATCGACTGCAGAACGGTCAGGCCCTCTCGGAGGCCCTGCTGGGCGCAGGCATCCCGTACGAGGTAGTGGTCGCCTCCGACTTGGCCGAGGGCACGCCGGGGCCCACCAAGACGCTGATTGTGCCCAATGTCGTGTATCTCGACGAGGCCACGGCCGCCGGTGTGCTGAGGTCCATCGAGGGCGGCGGCCGGGTGATCGTCACCGGCGAGTACGGGACAACGGCGCCCACCGGGGACGTTCTGCGATCCGCCTCCGTGCAGACGGTACAGGACGCTGTAGGCCTGTTCGCGCGCCCAATTCAGCAGTGGACGCTGGAGGGCATGGCCCCCGAGGGGCCGACGCAGATCTCCGTGACCGGCAAGGAGGGCTCGGCCGGTCTGGTCTTCACGGGTGCGCCGGGGCAGTACATGGCCTACCTGTCGCTGACAGACGAAGCCGACGGCACCTCGAGCTTCAGCTTCTCCGTGGCCGGGGAGACCGTCTACAGCGACAGGCTCGATATCGAGGACGAGAGCCGGCATGTGTTTCAGACGCCGGCCTTTGTGGCAAAGCCGGGCGACCTGGTGCAGTTGCGGGTGTGGGCCGATGGTGGCGAGCGCGGCCGGGTGCAGTCCATCGTGCTGATGGGGGCCGCGGCCGATGCGGGGGCCGCGGTCGGCCACGGAACCGTCCAGTACCGGCCCGCCGGACTGGAGACCTTGCCGGCGACCGAGTTGGTCGAGCTATTGCGGCCGCGCGTGCGGCTGCTGGAGCCGAGGAAGGTGGCGGTCAACCGGATGCAGGCCGGTAACGGCGAGCTTCAGCAGGTTCATCTGGTGAACTATGACTTCCGCTACGAGGTCGAGCATCCCGGGCGCTATGCCAGTGATGATGACACGGCCGAAGCGCGCACGTTCTTCGGCAACGCCGACACGGTGCTGCGCAAGAGACTGCGGGTACCCGCTCCGGCGGAGGTCGTGGACCCGGTCGTCCGGATCCGCGCGGTGGCTACCGCCGCGACCACGGCCGATCTGGTCTTGACGCTTAACGGCAAGCCGGCGGGCCGCGTTCCGGGAGCCGAGCTCATGCGCTGGACGTGGGCCGAAGTGCCGGTTGAGCCGGGGCTTCTGGGGGTGGACAATCTCATCGAGGTGCGGGTGGAGGGCGAGGTCAACGGGCAGGCGAAGTGGATCGCGGTGAGCATCGACACCGACGCTCGCGGCGGAAACTCGGAGTTCAGCACCGATGGAGGCAAGACGTTCAGTGCCGCCGACCTGTCTCCCGATCTGCGCGCCCAGACCGGCGAGTACATGATCCGTATCGTGGACCGCAATCCCGGCGGAGAGCGCGAGTCCCCGGACAACCGGGTGGCCAACGGCGGGTTCGAGCAGGTTACCGTTCCGCACAGCGAGACGAAGCTGACCGTCGTGCCGGCGCAGGCTGTGCGGGTGGCGATGCCCGGCGCTCCCCGGCCGGGCCTGCTGATCTCGCCCGAACGCGAGCCACAGTGGATCGACGGGCAACGAGTGGACGGCGAGACCGTCTACACCATCCCGCAGGTGGATATCTACAGCGTGCTCCTGCTGGGCGAGACGAGGGAGGCTCTGCAGCCGCACTACGACACACAGCAGCGTTGGGCGGGCTGGCGGCTCCCGGAGGTTTCCGAGTCGTTGCGCGCGGTGGTTACCGGCTGGCAACCATGGAGCGAGGGCTTCGCGACCGATGAGACGGTGAGCCACACGGGGCGGCGGTCGATCCGTTGCGAAAACGCCGCGGAGACAGACCTGCGCGGAGCCGTGCAGGCTTTCGACTTCTCGTCCACGGAGAAGCAGTCCTATGTGGTGACGGCCTGGAGCCGGGCCGAGAATGTGGCCGGCCCGGCGCATCCGGATTACTCGGTGTACGTGGATGCCACCTGTGTGGATGGGACCGTCTACAACGGCCACGCCACCCCCTTTGCCACCGGCACCCACGACTGGGAGCAGGTCACACTGAAGCTCAATCCGCTGGCGGCGCTGCGCTCGATGAGGCTCCACCTGTTGTTCCGCAAGAAGACGGGGCGGGTGTGGTTTGACGACGTGCAAATGCAGGCCACGCCTGCGCCGTAACTCGGCCGTTGCCGTCAGTGGAGCGGGCTTTGCACCTAGACTATGCAGGTTACTGGCAGGCGCCGACTCACGTCGCCTCATCCCTCGTATACACTTGTGGCGAGGCGCTGGGTCGTACCTCCCCCCGCTTGCGGGGGGATTGAGGGGGGCGTGGTAGGGCCGGCGCTCCGCTACGGCCGGGACCCCACCCCGGCCCTCCCCGCAGGCGGGGAGGGAGCACGGCTAACGGCTTCTCGCCGCTGGCTCGTCGTTCCGCCAGACGGCGGAGACGGGACAAGGGACACGCTCCCGCCGAACGCGAGCCATGATTCCGCGCGCGACTATGGCGAAATCTCGCTCGAGTGCGTTCATGCGTAATCTGAATTCTAGTCCCGCCTCCGTTGCCGTGATTGCCGTTGGTGAGACGGGCTTTCCAGCCCGCCTCCGTTGTCGTCGACCGCTGCCCTCCATCAGAACCACCCCTCGCTAAAGGAGCCCACCCATGTTCCTCAACCACTGCCACATCTTCCCTCACGGCGCTTTCCCCGAGCAGCCGGAACTCGGGACACTTCCTGAGTTGGCGCGATTCATGGGGGAGACGGGCATTGAGAGAACCCTGGCGATTGCCCCGTTCTGGGGGCCCAAGACCGCCGAGATACTCGGCGAGGAAGAGATCAACGGCTGGCTGCACCGGCACCTGCAGGAGTACCCGAACATCCAGGGGCTGGTGACGGTCTCGCCCAAGGATACCAACGCCTGTGCGCTGGTGGAAGAGTATGTGGGCAAAGGCTTCGTGGGCATCAAGACTCACCCACCGGTGATGGGCTTCCGCATCGACGAGCCGGCCTGCGATGACATGTATGCCCTGGCCGCGGAGCTGGGGGTGTTCGTGCTCTTCCACACCGGAGTGCACGGCGGACGGCTGGAGGATTACCAGCCCTTATTGATCGACAATATCATGCACCGTCATCCGCGGCTGAAGGTCATCATCGAGCACATGGGGGTCTCCGACGGGATCGGCCGCGGGTTCTTCGACCAGGCGCTGGCGGTGGTCTACAACCACGGCGCCTCCTGGCATGGCGGCGGGGTGTACGCCGGCCTCACGGGTATCGCCAAGCCGCAGCACCGGCAGTTGGTGGCCGACGCAGTTCGGGAGGCCGGCGCGGAGCGCACGATCTTCGGCCTCGACTGGCCCCACCTGCAGGGCCACGCCCACGCGATTGCGCGCTTCGCGGCGGAGATGGCGGTGATGAGGTCCATCGGCCTGACGAGGGAGCAGGAGGCCATGGTGTTTGGCGGGACGCTGGAGGCGACGATAGATCGGGGGTAGAAGGCTCGCCCACGGTCTGCCCGTGGGTTGGGACGCGTCCCGAGAAGAAGAGCGGCTACGGCTGGAGGAGGCACACGACAATGCTCGCCCCTGCGACGACCTGTGTTGTGCTGCTGCTCACGAGAGCAATTCCCGTGTCGGCCGATGGGCCTGTCGTGGAGCCCCGCGACCCAGTCATCGCCCGGGCGGATATCGTCTATTCTCACCCCACCGTGGAGAGTCTGACCCCCAGCATCGTGCGCGCCAAAGGCGGGGACCTCATTGTCGCCACGGCCACGAGGGGCGATGGCATGCCCTCGCAGTCGGTGGCGATGAACTTCGTGAGGTCGGGCGATGGGGGCAAGACGTGGTCGGAGCCCACCATGACCGCCCGCACGGACAAGCCGCTGACGGGTCTGAGTGAGTCTCTGCACCGCTTGCCCGGCGGGCGGCTGCTGAGGTACTCGTTGGAGATCGTGTGGCCACAGGAGCCGGACATGTCTCGTCCCGACTACCTCAGCCTGGCCGGCGGGAGGAAGTTCGACAGCTTCTACTGCATCAGTGAGGACGACGGCTACACATTCTCGGAGCGGCAACCCCTCAGCGACCCGGCCAAGCGCAATGACTTCGCTCAGGGGGGCATTGTGGAGTTACCGGACGGTGACCTGATATGGTCGTGGGGCCATTGGGGCGCCGAGCCGCTCAATGGCTTCCGGCGCAGCACCGACGGCGGGCTGACCTGGGGACCCGTGGCTCGTGCCTTCGCCGACCCGCCGCTTGGCTTCGCCAGGCCGGTGGCGTTCAACGAGACGGCCGCGGCCGTGTGCACGGACGGCACCGTGGTGGCGATCGCCCGAGTCGACGGCTGTCCTCCGGACAATGACAAGAGGTTCTGGCTGATCCGTTCGTGGGACAACGCCCACACGTGGAGCGCGCCGGTGCAGATCCCGATCGTGGGGGGATCTCCGGCGCTGTACTGCACGGCGGGGGGGCAGCTCTGGCTGGCCTATCGCGACGGCGGCCTGGGGCCCGGACTGGGGCTGGCGGTGAGCGACGATAACGGCGAGACCTGGCGGTTTCTGTACCACCTCAGAGAGCCCAAAGGCAACCACGAAAGGCTGTATGGCCATATCCGCTACACCGATGAAGACCGCAAACAGCCGTGGCGACCGGCGGAGGGGCAGGTGGGCTATCCGTGCTTTGCCGAGTTGTCTGAAAGCGAGGTCTACGTGGTGTACCACGCGGCCTCGTACCCCTCGGCCCCGACGTTCTACATCGCGGGCAACCTGCTGCAGATACCGGACGCTGCGGATCACTAGCGAAGCTTCGCCTCAAACCGACGAGTAGGGCGCGGAGTTTCGCGCGGGGTCGGTGCCACGACCAGGCGGCGATCCCGCAAGGCGGGATCGCCAGGTCGAGCTGGGAACTCACATTATGCAGGAACGTACTGCAGCCGAATCTCGCCACAGTGGCGCGCGGAATGATGGCTCGCATTCGGCGGGAGCGTCACCCTTGTCCGGTCTCGGCCGTCTGGCGGAGCGACGAGCCAGGGGTGAGGAGCCGTTAGCCGTGCTCCCGCCCCGCCTGCGGGGAGGGCCGGGGTGGGGTCCCGGCCGTTGCGCACCGCCGGTCCTACGGCGCCCCCCTCAATCCCCCCGCAGGCGGGGGGAGGCACGACCCAGCGCCTCGCCAAAAGTATGTGCGGGGCATGTGACGACATGAGTAGCCACTCTGCCGGGACCTGCATAATCTGAGTGGAAAGCCCGACCTACGGGCCGGCGAACGACGCGGCTGCGAGCGGCGGAGACGAGCCTCGGGACTCGCTTCAAGCGTCAGGGATCGCGCCCATACAGGCGTCTACATGGGCGCGGCGTGGGCGGCGGTCAGCCGTTCAGCTCGCGATCCAGCGCCAGCAGCTCTCGCACCAGCTCCTCGTGAATACTGGCGAAGGCCAGGCTCCCCAGCAGGAGCGGAACGGTGTCGGCGGCATAGCCGCCCCGGGCGGCGGCGGTCTTGTCGGTCGCATACCCCAGGCCGTCGTTGGTCAGCCCCATGACCAGCGGGATCGGCGCCAAGGCGCCGGCCTTGACCTCATTCTTGATGGCCTGGAAGATCTCGAAGGGGGCCCCCAGCAGCGCGATCGGCCCAATCCGCAGCCCCTGCAGCTCTGTGGGCGGCTCCATGCAGTCACCCATGTCCATCTGGCGCAGCAGCATGCGGTAGGCCTGAGCGTGCACCATGGCCATCCGCACCGCGGCGTCCTCATCGCTCGCGTCGGGGGCGTGGAGGATCTCCTCCTGCTCGGCGAGACGTGCGGCGAGGTCGTCGCGAGGCAGCATCCGGCGGGTGAAGGTGACGGTGTGCAGGGCGTGGGCGAGGCGGTCCACGTCCACCGGGCGCGCCTGAACGAAGCCCTGGCGCACCGCACGGGCATAGCGGGCGGCGATGACATCCAGCGCCAGCAACGACTCCTGCTCCGGCTTGTGAACGACGCAGGTGTTCACATCCCCCTGGGCGCCCTGCAGGAAGAGGCCCACGGCGCCGGGATGCTCTCGCTCCAGCAGATTGGTGGCCACACCGGCATAGTCGCCGTGGATATAGCGGGTCTGCTGGCAGCAGACCACCGGGTGGCACCCGAAGTAGCTGGCGAAGCCGATCAC
The DNA here is from genome assembly GCA_964423635.1 of uncultured Armatimonadia bacterium. Classification (GTDB taxonomy): domain Bacteria; phylum Armatimonadota; class Zipacnadia; order Zipacnadales; family JABUFB01; genus CAYRFY01. The sequence goes on from CAYRFY010000239.1 coordinate 9,883, forward strand.
CTGATCGGGCGTCTCTACGGCACGGGCCACCAGGACGTGGCAGGTGGTGTCGGTCAGCTCGGGGTGAGCCGGGCGCCAGCTTTCCTCCAGCACCTCTTCCAGCGGCGGAGCGTCCCTATCGTACTCGCGGTTGAGGCCGATGCCCTCACAGGGGACTTCGGCGTGGTGGAGAGCGGCCTCCTGCAGGTTCTCAAGGGCGGCCAGGCCCGCGGCGGCCACCTTCTGCGGCAAGGTCTCGACGTACGGCGCATCGGGCTGGCCCCAACCGGACAAAAAGCCCGTCGCGGGCCCGCTGTGAGTATGGGTGCAGTGGACCATGACCGCCTCGGGGCGAAGATCGGAGGCGGCGCAGATGGTGTCACGGACGCGGTGGGTATCGTCCAGGGAGAGTTTGATCAGGTCGTTACTGATGAGCAGGCAGGTGCGGCCGTCATGCTCCACCGCCATGGCGCGAGACCACAGCCGGTCGCGGATGCCGATGGAGCGGCGGTTGAGAAACGGGCCGAAACCCGCGAGTTCGACGCCGACGCGGGGGGTAACATCGTTCTTGGCAAAGCCCAGGCGCATGGTGGTCCTCTTTCGTTGCGGCTACTGCAGCACGCCGCCACTGCCGTTGTAGGTCGAGCTTCCAGCTCGACGCGGCCGACCCGAAGGGGCGGCCGCCGCTGTCCCGGTCGTGGCGAACCGCGACGGCGCCGCCCACGATGGTCGACGCACCACGGACAGAGAGGCTCCACCTCAAACCGACGAGCACGGCGCGGAGGTTCGCCTCGCGTCGGTGCCACGGCCAAGCGGCGATCCCGCAAGGCGGAATCGCCGAGTCGGGCTGGAAACTCAGATTATGCATGAACACCCTGAGGCCGCATTTCGCCATTCCCGCGTCGGGAACGGTCGAAGTACTGCCGTTCTCCCCCCTCCTCCCGTCTCCGCCGGCCGTTTGGCGGAGTAAGGGAGAGGGGGGCCGGGGGGGTGAGGTGACGTGAATCGGCGCCTGCCCGGAACCTGCATAATGTGAGTGGAAAGCCCGACCTACGCGGTTGTCGAACGGCGGGGTCGCA
>CAYRFY010000240.1:0-10928 GCA_964423635.1 uncultured Armatimonadia bacterium
GGCGCCTGCCCGGAACCTGCATAATGTGAGTGGAAAGCCCGCCCCACCGACGGCTGTTGGGTCGCCCCAGAACCATGTACGGTTGCAGTACTGGCCGGCCCGGTTGTCGCGCACGACAGGCCGGCGCGCAGAGGCAGGCCGCATGCCGGATGTTCCCGTATTGGAGATGATGCCATGTCCACTCGCATGACTTTGCCGGCGCTGCTCCTTGTGGGGGGTCTGTGTCCGTGTGCCTTCGCGGTCGAGGGTCCGCTTTTTGAGTACGACTTCGGGGCGGTCGCCGACGCCGGGATGGTGCGCAATCTGGCGGGCGCGGAGTTCAGCGGGGAGCTGCGCGGGACGTGGGCGCAGACCGCCCTGCCCGACGAGGGGGCCGGCTCGGTCCTGACTTTGGACGGCGAGAGCGGCTTTGTGGAAGTGCCGGGCTCGGCGGGTTTGCACATCGGCGAGGAGGGGTTCACCGTTGCGGCCACGGTGCGCTTCGCCGATTCGGGTACCGTGGAGGGGGCGGCGGACTCCCACGACATGCTTCTGTTCAAGAACCAGGAGTACCTCGCACCGCCGGAGGCCGGCGGCTGTACTTCAACATCCACGACGGCAACGGCTGGTCGGCCTCGGTCACCGGCGGCGAGTGCCGGCCCGACGTGTGGACCCATGTGGCGGCGGTGGTCGAGCGCATCAACGAGCCGCCCCAGGGACGAGTGGGCTACCACATCGGCCTGTACCTCAACGGTGAGCTGGTGGCCGGCAGGGAGGTATTGAACGTCACCTCGGCGAGGACCGAGGGCACCGTCAACATCGGCAGGGGCTGGGGCGGGCCGTGGTTTTTGCACGGAGACATCGCGCAGGTGGCCGTGTACCCGCGGGCCATCACGGAGGGAGAGCTGAACCAGCTCTTGAGGGCGGAGAAGCTGGCGAAGGTCCGCTTCCGTCATGTGGCCGAACCCGATCCGCGCTACCTGCCGCTGCTTGCAGAGACGCGAGAGGCCGTGGCCGCCGCCGCGCCGGAACGGCGCCGCGTCCTGGAGCGCCTGGTCCTTGCCACCGTTCAGGCGGTGAACCACATGGACGGCCAGGCGGAGGCGCTGCCGTGTCTGCAGACGGTGCAGCGCCTCGCCCGCGACGGGGACGGCGACCCGCAGGCGTTATTCCTCCTTGCCCACCCACAGTTTGAGTTCCTCGATAGCGAGCGGATCGGGCTGACCTTCTACGCCCCGCGGACAAGCGCCGTGGCTCTGTGCGGCCTGTTCGACCTTGAGAAGGGCCAGGAGGTGCTGGGGCGGCAGCAGGCGCTGTGGGCCCTGGAGTACCGGCCCCCGGGCGGGGGCGACATGCGGGTGCTGGAGGGCGACGATCGCGCGGTGACCTCCACGTTGACCGTCGATCGGGAGGCGCGCAGTGCCGTGGTGCGGTGGCGGCATACGGCGGATGAAGAGCACCCTGTCGACTGCGAGGTTGCCTGCACGCTGCGTCTGGACGGCCCGCGCCTGTCGCTGCGGCTGGAAGTGAACAACGACAGCCCGCAGGTGGCGCTGCGCCGGACGCGGTTCCCACTGCTACGGCTCAGACGGCTGGAAGAGGGCACCGATCAGTTGCTGGTGCCGCGGATGTCGGGGGTCGTGCATCCCAATCCCATCGGGACGCACATGCGCTACGAGGGCGACTATCCTTCGGGCGCGGCCCACATGCAGTTCCTGGCCTACTATGACGACGGCCGTGGGATCTATGTGGGCTGTGAGGACCCTAAGGGCTGGAGCAAGACGCTGCTGGCGGGCGCCGCGGGCGAGGACTGCGAGATGGCGGCGAGGTGGTTCGTGGGCTGTCGCGGGGAGGGTGGAAACGGCTTCTCGCAAAGCGGGGAGGTGGCCGTGGAGCTATTCGAGGGCGACTGGTTCGACGCCGCCCGGCTCTACAAGCGGTTCGCCCAGACCGCCGCCTGGTGGCCGGCCTCGCGTTCCCGCGAGGACACGCCCGGGTGGTATCGCGATCTGACGGTGTGGTTCCTGGGCAATGCCAATACGGAGGCCGCGGAGAAAGCGCTCATCGAGCAGCGGCGCTCCCTGGGGCTGCCGGTCGGGCTCCACTGGTACGGCTGGAACACCGAGAAATTCGATGACGACTATCCGCACTTCACCCCGCGCGAGGGCTTTTCTGAGACCGTCGCACGGCTCCGGGCCGAGGGGATCTACGTCAAGCCGTACATCAACGCCCGGCTGTGGGAGACCAAGGATCGTGGGGACGAGGACTATCAGTATACCTCGATAGCGCTGCCCGCGACCCTCAAGGAGGAGAGCGGAGAACCCTACATCGAGGTCTACGCGAATCGCTCGTTCTCGCCGATGTGTCCGGCCACGCCGCTGTGGCAAAGGACGATGGCGGACCTGTGCTCCCGACTGGCGGACCACGGCGTGGGCGCGATCTACCTGGATCAGGTCTCGGCGGCGCGGCCGCGGCCGTGCTTCGACAAGCGTCATCCCCATGCCGCCGGCGCCGGAGAGGCCTGGCTGGAGCAGGGCTACTGGCCGATGCTGACCACCATCCGCAGCGAGCTGAAAGCCACCCACCCGGACGTCGCCCTCAATAGCGAGGACGCCGCCGAGCCGTACATGCACCTCATGGACGGCTACCTCCCCTGGCGGTTCCTGGACGTGGGCCACGTTCCGGCGTATCAGGCCATCTACGCCGGACGCATCCAGCTTACCAGCCGGCACTTCGACGACACCAGCTATGAGGCGCTGTTTCCCAAGGCCGCCGAGCAGATGCTGTACGGCGAGCAGATCGGCTGGTTCAACGTGGGCAAGCTCACGGAGCATCCGGCCTTCTCGGCCTTCGTCAAGAAGCTGGCCTACACGCGCCGAGCTTTGCTGCCCTTCTTCAACGAGGGGGATATGGAAAAGCCGGCGGAGCTTGGCGAGGCCACCCCGACCATCACGGCCGACTGGGGCTTCTACGGCCCGCGCATCATCACCACCCCGGCGGTGCTGCACAGCGTCTGGCGGCTGGGAGACAGTGTGGCCGCGGTGTTTGTCAACACCACCTGCGACCCGGTGACCTTCGAGCTCACACCCCGGCCAGAGGCGTGGGGCCTGGAGGGGGAGACGATAGAGGCCCTGGAGTTCTCCGAGGGCGCGGCGCCGGCCGGGGCGCAGTGGCAAAGGGGAGAGAGCCGCAGCGTAACCGTGCCGGGCTACGGGCTCAGTGCATGGCTGCTTTGCAGCGGCGATGCGTCCGCGGCCGAGCACCGGGGCCATGTGGCCGCGGTTTCGGAGCTGTTCTTGTACCTCCGGCAGATCGACGACGAGGCGGGGATGACTGCCGAGCGCAAGCGGGCGGAGCTCCAGAGTCGAGATCCCTGGCTCGTGCCGGAGGTGCCGGTGCGGTCGACGACGGAGTGGATACCCGCCGCCGAGGCGCCCAAGCTTGTCCGAGCCAGGGCCTCGGAGGACAAGAGCTTCGTGGGCTGGATCGCCAACGAGGGCTCGCTGTGCTTCGGCCCCATCGACCTGGGACAGGGCGAGGGCACCGCGGTGGTGGAGTGCGAGGTGGGCGTACCGGACGCCGCCACCAATGGGCGCCTGCTGGTCATGGAAGTCGTCGACGGGCAGGGCGTGGCCTTAGGTGAGATTGGGCTACAGAGCACGGGAGGGTACCACAGCTACGAGACGGTGCAGGTGCCGCTGCCCACGGGGGCGGCGGGAGAGCGCGCTATCGTGCTGCAGGTGAGGGGTTCGGGGAGCGGGATCTGCAACATCCGGAGGTGGCGGGTGGTGTGGGAGCAATAGTCGCGGGCTCGGGAGAGGTGCGGCGGCCCCCGGATGTGCAGATGGCCGGCCCTCTATCCTGCCACCCGGTAATAGGCCCGGCGGCAGGCGTGTTGCGTCAGGCCTCGCCGCTGACGGTCTGCGGGCCGCGGTACGCCAGGGCCAGGATGAATCCCACGGCGAGCAGCACGGCGGCGATCTGCAGGGCCGTGGCGAAGGTTCCGGTCTGCTCCTGGGCGTACTCCATCAGCATGGGTCCGGCCACGCCGGCCAGGCCCCAGGCCAGGAGGACCTTGCCGTAGATCGCGCCCATACAGCGGGCGCCGAAGGTGTCGGCCACGAAGGCCGGCATGGTCGCGAAGCCCCCGCCGTAACACAGCAGGATGTAGCAGCAGATGGCGACGAAGGCCGCCGAGTTGGTGACAGCAGGGAGCAGGAGCAGGAGGGGGACCTGGGTGCCCAGGATCAGCAGGAAGGTGGTCTTGCGGCCAATCCTGTCGGATAGCGAGGACCACAGGATCCGGCCGAATCCATTGCACAGTGAAGCCGCCAGCACCACCGCCCCCGCGGCCACCGCACTGAGACCCACCTGGCTCTGCGCCATGGGCGAGAGATTGCTGATCAGCGCGATCCCGGCGGTCACGTTGATGAACAGGATGCCCCACAGCGCGTAGAACTGGTACGTGCGCAGGGCGGCCGCCAGATCGCAGGGCTCCGAGCAGCAGGAGGCGCTCCTGTGCGGGTCCCAGCCCCCGGGCACCCAGCCCTCAGGCGGATTGGCCATCTGCGTCGCGGCCAGGCCCAGGACCGCCACGAACAGAACGCCCGCCAGGTAGAACGTGGCACTGATACCAACCGCCGGGATGAGCAAGGGCGCGATCTGCCCCATGACCGCGGCGCCCAGCCCGAAGCCCATCACCGCGACGCCGGTGATGAACCCGCGCCGTTCCGGGAACCAGCGGACCAGCACCGTGATGGGCGTCACGTAGCCCAGACCGTTGCCCACCCCCCCGATCACGCCGTAGCCGATCCAAAGCAGCCACAGGCTGCCGATGGAGGCCGCCAGCCCGGCCAGCAAGGTACCCAGGCCGAAGAGGGCCGCGGCTATCGCCGCCACTTTGCGGGCCCCGGCTCGGTCCACGAAACACCCGCCGACGGCCGCGGCCAGCCCAATGAAAAAGATCGCCAGCGTGAAGGTGAAACCGACCTGGGTGTTCGTCCACCCGTGGGCCTCCATGAGGGGCCGTTTGAACACGCTCCAGGCGTAGACCGTGCCCAGCAACAACTGCATCGCAACACCGGCAACGGCGACGACGAACCTGCTCTGCAGCGAACGACCCCGCGCGACGGCCAGAACCGACATGTCGAATCGCCACCCAGCGGTGAGCCCTCAAGTGCGCTGTTTGCCAATGCGAACGCGGCCTGCCCCGTGGGCTTTCGACCGCCTCACGGGAGCCGCGAACGAAGCTGCATTCGCCACCGCCCGATCATCACCTCCCCGACACTCTGTAACGGCAGACACCGCCTCCACGCGGAGGACGACGGCACCTCGGACGGGAAGAGTAGCATCACGTGGACAACGCCGCCTCCGTCAGGAACCTGGGCATGCCACCGCGTACCGCGATCCTGCCGGTTCTTGCCACCATGATCCTCTGCGCGCCGTTGGCGCCGTGTGCCATGGCGCAGACGGACCGGCGTGCGCCCGAGGCGAGGAGCACCTCAATGGCCCCGCAGAACCCCACACCGGTTCCCGACCCGCGCCACATCTCAAACGGCCTGGAGATCCCCACCGGTTCTTACAGCGACCAGCCCTATATCGTGCGGACCGATGACGGCGCCTGGCTCTGCTGCGTGACCACCGGCTCCGGGCATGAGGGCGCCGCCGGCCAGCACGTGGTCACGCGGCGCAGCACCGACCGGGGCCGCACGTGGTCCGATCCGGTGGCCGTCGAGCCCCCGGACGGTCCGGAGGCCTCCTATGCCGTCATGCTCAAGGTGCCCTCCGGCCGGGTGTACATCTTCTACAACCACAATACCGACCGCGTTACGGAGGTCAAGCGCCACGACGGCAAGGGTGCTTTCACGCGGGTGGACTCCCTGGGCCACTTCGTTTTCAAGTTCAGCGACGACCACGGGAGGACCTGGTCTGCGCGGCGCTATGACATCCCCGTCCGAGAGTTCGCCTGCGACCGCGAAAACGTCTACGGAGGGAAGCTGAGGTTCTTTTGGAACGTTGGCAAGCCTTTCGTGCATGGACAAGCGGCCTTCGTCTCGCTGCACAAGGTGGGCAAGATGGGTGACGGGTTCTTCGCCCAGTCCGAGGGCGTGCTGCTTCGCAGCGATAACCTCCTCAGCGAAGGTGACCCGGAGAAGCTGCACTGGGAGACGCTGCCGGACGGCGACGTCGGCCTGCGCACGCCCCCCGGCGGCGGGCCGGTGAGTGAGGAGCAAAGTTACTGCGTCCTGAGCGACGGCTCCTTCTACTGCGTCTACCGCTCCGTGGACGGCTACCCGGTGGAGGCCTACAGCCGCGACGGGGGGCACACGTGGACTGAGCCGCGCTACAAGAGGTACGCCGACGGGCGGCCGATAAAGCACCCGCGGGCGGCGAACTTCGCCTGGAAGTGCGAGAACGGCAAGTACCTGTACTGGTACCACAACCACGGCGGCAGGTTCATCGGTCAGAACCCAAATCGCCTCAGCATCGCCTACGAGGACCGCAACCCGGTGTGGCTCTGCGGCGGCGAGGAGATCGACACACCTCAGGGGCGCGAGATCGCCTGGACCCAGCCGGAGGTCGTCCTGTACGACGACGACCCCTTCGTGCGCATGAGCTACCCCGACCTCGTCGAGGAGGACGGCCGGTACTACCTGACGGAGACCCAGAAGAACGTCGCCCGTGTCCACGAGATCGAGAGCGGCCTCCTGCAGGGCCTGTGGGGGCAGTTCACGGACGCCACCGTGGCGACGGAGGGTCTCCTATTGCAGGCCTCAGACCCGGTGCCCGCGAGCCTTCCGCTGCCGCCCTTGCCGGCGTTTCTCACCCGTGACCACGCCCGCCCGGACTACGGCACCCGGGACCTCCGCACCGGGTTCACCGCGGAGTTGTGGCTGCAGATGCGCGACGTCTCGCCCGGCCAAGTCCTGCTGGACGCCCGCGACCAGAGCGGTCACGGCTGGGCCGTCACCACCGCGGAGGGCGGTTCGGTACGTCTCGAGCTCAGCGACGGGCGCACGGAGTGCTCCTGGGGCTGCGATCCGGACATGCTCTCGGCGGGGAAGCTGCATCACGTGGTGGCCATCGTGGATGGCGGGCCGAAGCTGATCTTGTTCGTTGTAGACGGGATGCTGTGCGACGGCGGCGAGCACCGGCAATTCGGCTGGGGGCGGCTCAGCCCCAATCTGCGGGATGTCGGAGGCGGCCAGGAGCTGAGGATCGGACAGGGCGTCAGAAGCCTGCGGGTCTATGGCCGCGCCCTGCGCGTGTCGGAGGCCATCGGAAACCGGCGCGCGGGGAACGTCAACGGCCACGACTAACTAACAGTATGGACAGGATGACGGTCCCGCCCTGCGGGAATGGAGGCAAAGCGATGAAGTGGACTCTGATCGTGTTGGCGTGTCTTCTCACACCGGCCTGGGGGCAGGATGAGCCGGGGCCGGCGGCCGCGCGGCCCGGCTGGGCACAGAGGTATCTTCAGGCCCCGCCCGCGCGGTGGGACGCATGGCGCAACGCCCTCAAGCCCAGGGGCGAGCCGGCGCCGCCTTTGACTCTCGCCACCGAGGGCCAGACCGACTATGTGATCGTCATCCCGGCCACACCCAGTACATTCGAGACCCGGGCGGCCGATGAGCTGCAACTGTGGCTGGGGCAGATCACCGGAGCTACGTTCCCGATTGTGCCGGATACTACCGCGGCTCAGGAGCGGGAGATCTGCGTGGGCGAGACCACGCGGGCGACGCTCTCCGCCCTGCCGGAGGCAGACGCTCAGGGCGAGGAGAGCTACACGATCGCGGTGCAGGGGGAGCGGGTGTACCTGCTGGGTCCCGGCGCCGCGGGACCTTTGTACGCCGCGCTGGCACTGCTGGAGGAGGACCTCGGGGTGCGCTGGTACACCGCCCGGGGCATGGAGGGCGAGAACTGGGATGAGCGGATTGCGGACATGAACCAGGCGCTCAACGCGACCCGATGGCCGGTGGGCGAGCCGGGGGATTGCCGAGCGCCGCACAGCCCGACTTTGCGCGTGGGCATCGTGCCCAGGCAAAGCAGCCCGGCGGTGCCGCTACGACACTTCGACTTCGTGCTCTCCTCGATGCCGTGGGGCTTGCGAAACCGGATCAACGGCGGCTGGGCCACGCAGTATGGCCAGCACTGGTACGTTCACGGCGGTGCCTTTTGCCATACCTTCCACTGGCTGGTGCCGCCCGCGACGCACTTCGCCGAGCACCCGGAGTACTACTCCCTCGTGGGCGGAGAGCGCCGCTGGGAGCAGGCGCAGCTCTGCCTGTCCAACCCTGAGGTGGCACAGGTGGCGGCTCAGACGGCGATCGAGGCAATGCGGAGCGCCGCCGAGACGCGGCGCATGGTGAGCGTCTCGGCCATGGACTGGGGTGGGCACTGCCAGTGCGACGAGTGCCGGGCGCTGGAGGAGGAGACCGGCGCCTGGAGTGGCGTTCTCCTGCAGTTCGTCAACCGCGTCGCCGAGCTGGTGGAGAAGGAGATCCCCGACGTCACGATCACGACTCTGTCGTACTGGGACTCCAACCGCCCGCCCACGGCGGACGTTCACGCCCGGGAAAGCGTCGCCATCCGCTTTTGTCTTGACTGGGGCGCCAGCTTCACCTGGCCCTACCACTCCTTCTACGATGACACACTGTCCGCGCCCCCCAGCCATGAGGGGAACAAGTGGACCGCGCAGCGCCAGAGCTACGCGCGGTGGCGGGAGCTAAGCCCGCGGATGCACCTTTGGATGTACCCCTCCCAGTACCGGCACACCTACGCCCCCATGCCCAATATCCGCGCGGTGGCCGAGAACATCCGGTACTTCTCGGAGCAGCAGGCCGAGTCCATCTTTGTCCAGCCCGGCAGGTCGGACATGGCGCGCCGCGCCATGCGCAACTGGGTGTTTTCCAAGCTCATGTGGGACCCGACCCTGGACCCCGATGAGCTGATGCAGGACTTCATCTGGGGCTATTACGGCGCCGCCGCGCCCGCGGTGGCCGAGTACCACGAGCTTTTGTGGGATCACTGCGCGCGCTATACGGACTTCTCCCGGGAGCGCGACTGGATCCACGCCATCCACGAGGAAGGGATGTACCTCCACGGCTTCGTGGAGAAGGCGCGGGAGGTACTGGACCGGGCTTTGGCCGCCGCCGACAACGAGGCACTCCGCAAGCGAGTGGGCCTGCTCAAGCTGGGAGTGGTCTATGTCGAGGCGCTCCAGCTTTACATACACATGCGCGATGACGCGGCCCTGCCGGACGTGGAGCGCTACGGGGCCGTCGTCGATGAGCTGGAGGCCCTCTGCCAGTACCTGGAGATCGAGGGGCTCGGCCTGTATGACGGCAGTCGCACCATCGGCAAAGTTGCCGATTGTCTGGAGGAGATGCGCAGCGTCTGGGAGCGGCGGCTGGACCGGCGCTTCCTCCAGCCCGAGGCCTGGGGCGACTGGACCTTCTGCTGGGACCTGGAGGACCGGGGCGTGACCGAGGAGTGGTTCGAGGCCGACTATCGCCCGGAGCGGCCCTGGACGCCTGTGGCGGTGCCCGCCTTCCTGGCCAATACGCAGGCCGGCAACGAGATCGGCTACGGCTGGTATCGGACCACCTTCACGCTTCCGGCCGAGCACGCGGGCAGAGCGATCGAGCTGGAGTTCGATGGGGTGGATGAGCAGGCCTGGGTCTATGTGAACGGTAGCCCGGCGGGCGAGCACACCCTGCAGTCGGAGTTCATGGTGGGGCAGGAGATCACCGTCGAGGACCTGTGGAATCGCCCCTTCACTCTCACCGTGGATCCGGAGCTGCTGAGGGCGGGGGAGAACGTGCTGGTCGTGCGCATCCACAACTCGGCGATGAACGCCGGGATCCATCAGCCTGTCCGGGTGTACCTGTCTCCCCGGCAGTTCCGGGACGCCTGCGACGGCGCGGCCCTCGATGAGACCTTCGCGGGCATCGAGCCCGGTGGCGTCCCGGAGGGCTGGAAGCGGCACGTGCAGGAGCGGGACGGGCAGGTGTTCGGCCTGGCCGAGGTCAGCCGCCATTTCGTGCGGACCCCGACGTTGCATCTGCGCGATCAGCGCTCCCATGTGGTGGTGTGGTCGGCCTCGGATGAGGTGCTGCCCGCCGGCGATGACTGGGCGGTGCAGTTTGACTTCCGGCTTACGGGCCGGCTGTGCTACAAGGCCGCCGACTGCGGGGCGCTGTTCGGGCTCAAGCGTGGCGAGCCGGGCAGCGCGGACTTCCTCCCCCTGGTGCAGGTCGACAATGACGAGACCCCCGGAGGGCCCGTGAGGCTACTGGGACTGGGACAGGTGCTGAGCGAGGATCTCACCACGGATCAGTGGCATCGTGTGGTCATCCACCGCCGGGGAACCACCTGGGACTTCACCCTCGATGACGAGCAGAAGGGCAGCGTAGCCGGTCGTGATACGGACTATCGCGGCTACGCCCTGGGGTCGTTCCAGGACTGGCAGCACGTGGCGGAGGATGTGCACTACGCCAACCTCAAGATCGGTGGGTTCACGGGGCCGCGGGAGGGAGAGTGAAGAGGTCGGCGGGCAAGGCGCTCTCGTGGCGATCGCGTTCGTGGGGGCCCGGTGCCGCTGCTGCCGGAATGGACGCGCGTCTGGGCGTGGTTATTGGCGTTTGAGACGAGTTCTGGGGCCGCAATCCCGCCGTCGGCCGGCGTCCCACAGGGCGCGACCAAACGGCACGCAGCACAACGGTCGGCGAGCGGCGCCCGGACCACGCCAAACACATACGGGCTAGAAACTCAGATGATGCAGGTTCCGGCAGAGTGGCTACTCATGTCGTCACATGCCCCGCCTACACTTCTGGCGAGGCGCTGGGTCGTGCCTCCCCCCGCCTGCGGGGGGATTGAGGGGGGCGCCGTAGGACCGGCGCTGCGCAACGGCCGGGACCCCACCCCGGCCCTCCCCGCAGGCGGGGCGG